>DAIOWK010000123.1:0-9790 GCA_036758525.1 Myxococcota bacterium | reverse complement strand
TTCCCCTCCTCGCGCTGGCCGTGGTGGGGTTCGCCTACGTCGGCGTCGAGACCGCAGTGACGCTCTTTGCGGTCCCATGGGCGCAGACGCTCTTGATGCTTCCAGCGGCGCGTGGACAGACTGCGATCAGCGCTTTCTGGCTCGGTCTCCTGGGCGGCCGCCTTGCCATGCTTGGCCTCGGCCGCAGTCTTGGGACTCGCTTCCTGGCAGCCGCCGGCATTGGCGGCGCCTTCATCCTCGCCGCTGCTCTGTGGGGGCGGATTCCGCAGCTCGAACTCGTGACCCTGGCCTGCGGTCTCGCGCTCGGCGCGGTCTATCCCGTGATGATCGCGCTCGCAGGCGCCGAGTTCCCGTTCGCGAGCGGCACCGCTGCAGGTCTCGTCGCCGGCGCGGGCGCCCTCGGCGGGTTCGCGATTCCCTGGATGACGGGCACTCTGGGGGACGCCGTGGGACTTGCCACGGGGCTCGCGACCTCGAGCCTCTGGTGCCTCGCGATCACGGCCGCCGGGTTGGCCCTCGCGCGCATGAGGCGTGTCCGGTCCGCAGCACGTTAGCCCGCGCGCAGCGGCAGGACGGTCGCCACAAGCCAGGCGAGCCAGCTGCTCTCGGTCACGGCGATCACCAGCCAATTACCCGATGCCGCATACACACCCGCTGCAAAGACCTCGAACAGAAGGGAGAGGATTGCGAGCAGCGGAACCAGCAGCATCACAACCGAGGGGATCACGCGCACCCGAACACCCAGGATGACCACCGCGACCACCAGGATACGACCTCCAACACCAAGGAGCGTCGCTCTCATGAGGCCGCCGCGCCGGAGAGCCGCCTCAAAGGCAAGGAAGAAAGGCAGCAACAGCGCGGCGGCGGCAGCGGCCACGAAGAAGCGCAGGGCCGTGGGTGCTGTGCGGTGCCCCACCAAGCCGAGGGGCGTGAGCAGGAGGTAGACACCCGCGAACCCGACCGCTCCGGGCACGAGTGCAAGGCGCAGCTCCCGCGCAGGGATCGGGGAAGAGCGGAGGGCGCCCACGCAAAGCAGGAGACCTCCGGCTACGGCGAAGAGCGACACCATGACATCACCGACATCGAGGGACAGGAAGGCGGCCGGTACACCGACGGCGAGGACCGTGATTGCCACGAGCAGCCCGGCGGCGAGCATCGCAAGCCCTGCGGCGCCTCCGCGGGCGGGTCGATCCTCAAGCCCATGCGCGAGGCGACCGCACATCCAGCCGACCCCCGCGAGCAGGACGAGGGCTCCGGCCATTGCACCCGCCAGGGGCGGGAGCCGGGGATCGCTGAGGTCGGAGGGAGGAGCAGCGCTGCGATCCACCTGGAACACCGCGTCGAGCCAGTGAAGGATGCGCGACGCTGCAGAAGTGGAGAAGATGATCGTCAGGTGGTCCGTGCCTGGCACTTCCTCGAGCCGCACAGCCGTCCCGTGCGCCATGTCCCCATAGGTCTTGCCGTCCTCCGCCGGGTCGACGCCTGCGAGATGGCCTGCTAGTGCCGTGGCGCGCCCTTGCAGGGCGGCGGGGTCCGCGGAGGCATAGAGAAAGAGCACATTCGGCGGGCGATACGGGCCGATCAGCGTCTGCGCTCCGGAGATGGCGACGACGCCGTCAATCCCCGAATCACGCGTCGCGAAGTCGAGCACGGCAGCGGCACCCATTGAATGGCCCATCAGCGCAATGCGCGAGCCGTCGACATAGGGAGAGCCACGGAGATATTCGACGGCCGCCGTGAGATCCTGGGACAGCCAGTCCGGACGCGCGCGACCGTCAGGAGCCGGGTTGCGATTCGCGCCGTGGCCGCGCAAGTCGAGCGCCAGCACCGCGTAGCCGTTCTGGGCGAGCCGGCGCGCAAGGCTGCTCACGACAATGCGATCTCCCGCGAAGCCATGAGCCAGCACGACCGCCGGCGGACGCTCGTCGCGCGGAAGCGGAGCGGGCAGCATCGACGTGCCAGGGACGGCCTCCGACGGCAGGTACAGCGTCGCCGGTACGCCGCTCGCGATTTCGAAATCAGCGTGGACCGGACCGGCTCGATCCCGCATGGCGAGCACGGTCGTCGCACTGGCCCACACGAGAAAGGCGGCCCCGAATAACAGCTGGATGACGAGCTTCACGGGTGCTCCCTCACGAGAAGGACGAATCCGAGTGCTATGGTCGCACGCCACGGGCCACGAGCCCAAGGCGGCGCTCTCTGTCCGGCGTCGCAATGCCAGGAAAAGGCCGGGCCACTTGAAGCGAATCCTGATCACGGGAGCGAATGGCCACCTGGGTCAGCGACTGCTGCGACGCGTAGCCAAGGAGAGCCCCCCTGGAGCTGCGGCGGTGCAGGCAGCCGTGCGCTCGGCGCAAGCCGCTTCCGCCGTGCGTGCTCTTGGAACCGCTTGCGATTGCGCGGTCGTCGACTACCGCAACGTCGATGCGCTGGCGCGGGCGGCAGAGCGCTGCCAGGCCATCGTGCATCTCGTCGGCATCTTGAAGGAGAGCTCGCGCACGCGCTACACGGAGGCACACGAGTCCACTGCCCACGCGATCGCTGCCGCGGCGGAGAAGGCCGGCGTCCGACGCATCGTGTATCTCTCGATTCTCGGCGCGAGCGCGGCTTCCGCGAATGCCTGCCTTGCCTCGAAGGGCCGCGCGGAAGCGATTCTCCTCGGCCACGCTGTCCCCACGACGGTGATCCGCCTACCGATGGTGCTTGGCGCGGGCGAACCCGCGGCCACAGCGCTGCGTGCCCAGGCGATGCGTCGCATCTTGCCGCTGGTGCGCGGCGGCGCGAGTCGGGAGCAGCCGATCGACGCGGACGACGTGACCGCTGCCATCCTGTCCGCGGCCGCTCGCGATGACGAATGGGGAGGTGGCTGCGACCTCGCAGGACCGGAATCTCTTACGCACCGCGAGCTCGTCTTGCGGGTGGCCTCGCTTTTGCGCCGACGGCCTCGCATCTTGCCGGTGCCCTTCCCGCTCGTCCGCGCCTTCGCCTTTCTCGCGGAGCGATCGCTTGCGAACCCGCCGATCACCCGCCCCATGCTTGAGGTGCTTGAACACGATGACGAGATCGACCCCGCTCCCGCCTGCCGGGAGCTCGGGCTCGAGCTGACTCCGCTCGACGAGACGCTCCGCCGCTGCGTCCTGTCCGAGACGCTCTCGTGAGCGAGGGCGGCGCCCGCCACGCCCCGCACACGGAGTCGGCGAGTGCTCTGACGCTCGAGCGACCCCGGGCAGCGGCATGGCAGCGCCTCCTGCCGTGGGGGATCACCGCGGTCTGCTTCTTCTGGCTATACCGCAACGTGAGCGCCGCCGCCGCTCGACAGCAGCACGAGCTCGTCCCCTACCTCCTCGGCATCTTCGAACGGGTCGACTGGAGCTCCTTCCTCGTGATCGTCATCCCGTATTCGCTCTTCTACTTCGCGATCGACTCGCTCGTGCTCTATCGCGTGATCAACTGGTTCAACGCACGCGTCAGCTACCTGGATATCCTCCCCGTGCGCGCCAGCACGTACATCCTCTCCATTCTGAACGAGCAAGTCGGAAAGGGCGCCATGGCAGTGTACCTCCACCGCCGCGAGGGTGTTCCGGGCTGGCAAGTCGGTTCGAGCATGCTGTTTATCATGTTCTGCGAGTTCTACTATCTGCTCGCGTGGGCGACCTTCGGGGTCGCGCTGCGCTGGCATTCCCTTCCGCCCGTCTTCCACGCAATCCCGGCGGTCGCCTGTGTGGCCGCCCTTTGGTTTGGCTTCCACATCCTCTACTTCAATGGGTCGATCCTGCCGGATTCGACGCTCCGAGACCGCCAACTTCTCCATGCCTTCCGCAAGGCGAAGCCTTGGCAGTACGGCACGATCGTTCTGCTGCGCTCGCCGGCCTTACTGGCGGCAGTGGTGGCGTATACGCTGGTGATGAGGCTCTTCGGGGTCACGCTCGGCTTCGGAGAGGTGCTGGGCTACCTCCCCGTCGTGTTTTTCGGCGCCGCCGTTCCGGGTCCCATGCGTGCGGTTGCGATCACGCTCTGGACGGTGCTCATCCCCTCTCATGCCGGCGAGATGGCCGCCTTCGGCCTCGTGATGCATAACTTCTTCATCTTCTTCAACGCGGCGATCGGGCTCCTCTTCTTGCGACGGGCGCAGCGCGAGATCTTCGGAGCGACGCCGTAGCGCGGCGGCCTACGCGCGATGTCGGACGAACCCCTCCGCGCCCGAGACTCGTACGAGCTCACCCGCGCGCTCTTCTTGCGGGTTCTTGGACTCGTCACCGCCTGCGCCTTCGCCTCCATCTGGGTCCAAGCGGATGGCCTCATCGGTTCGCGTGGCATCACTCCACTGAGGGAGCTCCTCCCCTTCGCCCTCTCACGGCTCGGCCCTGAGGCGTACTGGCGCGTTCCGACACTCCTATGGATCGACTGTTCGGATGCAACGCTTCATCGCTTGTGCGCCCTGGGCTTTGTCCTTGGCATGGCTCTCGCGATCGCCGCCCGTCGCCCCGCCTTCATCCTCACGCTCCTGTGGATTCTCTACCTCTCTCTTGCGAGCGTTGGCGACGTATTTCTGAGCTACCAGTGGGATACGCTGCTTCTTGAGACCTGCTTTTTCTCTGTCGGTTTTGCAGCATCCGCGCGTTCGCCCCGGCGCATCGCGCTTTTGCTGCTTCGCTGGCTTCTCTTCCGGCTCCTCTTCCTTTCGGGGATGGTGAAGCTCCTCTCCGGCGACGAGTCGTGGCGCGATCTAAGCGCACTTACCTACCACTACTGGACACAACCGCTCCCCACCTGGACCAGCGCGTACGTGAACGACCTCCCGGTGTTCGTGCACCAGTTCACCTGTGCTGCCACCCTTGCCATCGAGCTTGTGGCGCCGTTCGGAATCTTCGGCCCGCGTCGGGTACGCCTTGCTTCCTGCGCCGCGATCGTTCTGCTTCAGCTAGCGATCGCGCTCACCGGAAACTACGGCTTCTTCAACCTCCTCACGCTGGGCCTGTGTATCCCACTCCTCGACGACCGGGCGCTCCTAACCCTCGTGCCCGCAACCCTGCGCGGGCGGCTTGCGGCGTTCGCTTCCTCCCCGGGCATCGCCCCAGAGCCGCGGCGTGCCCGGCTTGCGACCGCTTTCCTTGCGGTGATTCTCTTCGCCGTAACGAGCGGCGAGGCACTCGAGCGTCTGAACGCCGGGTTCCTCCTGCCGAGCACGGCCGAGGACCTCCTCTCGGCCTTGGCGCCGCTTCGCACCTTCAACAGCTATGGGCTTTTCGCCGTAATGACCAAGGACCGCCCCGAGATTCTGATCGAGGGCAGCGCCGACGGCCTCACCTGGCGGCCCTATGAGTTCCGCTTTAAGCCCGGAGCGCTGGATCGCAGGCCACCCTTCACCACCCCGCACATGCCACGCCTGGATTGGCAGATGTGGTTTGCGGCACTCGGAAGCTGCGAGCGCGAAGCGTGGTTGCACGCGTTCTTCCGGCGCCTACTCGAAGGCGATCCCATCGTAGGTGAGCTCCTGGCCACGAATCCGTTCCCCGAGGTTCCCCCGCGCTACCTGCGGAGTACCCTCTGGCAGTATCGTTTCTCTACCTCCACGGATCGACACCGGGGCGTGTGGTGGACACGCGAGAGGGTCGGCCCCTACTGTCCGACCGTGACCCTCGAGGATGGGCGCCTTCGCGTGGTGCGCGAACCCTCCTCCTAGGAGCCTGTGCGAGAAGAGACCCGCCTCATGAGCGCCGAGTCGCAGCAGGGGCTACCGGCTGGCCCGGGCTCGCTGCAAGAGAGTCCGACCGGTACGCGCCACGGGGTTGTGGCCTTCGCCCTGGCGATGATGGCGATCGCCTATCTCGACCGCGTATGCATCTCGACCGCCGCGCCCTCGATCCAGCGGGATCTCCGCCTCTCCGACGGGCAGATGGGCTATGTCTTCAGCGCCTTCACCTTCGCCTATGCCCTCTTCGAGGTACCGAGTGGCTGGCTGGCCGACCGGTTCGGGGCGCGCTCGATGCTGGCGCGGATCGTCCTCTGGTGGTCCGCCATGTCCGCCGCGACCGCGCTGGCCACTGGCTTTGCCTCTCTGCTCGCGCTGCGTCTTCTCTTTGGGATGGGTGAGGCGGGGGCACTCCCGAGCATGAGCCGCGCCTTCGCGCGCTGGCTCCCCCCCCGCGAACGCGGCCGCTCGTTTGGTCTCACCATCATGGCGGGCGCACTGGGTGGTGCGCTCGCGCAGCCACTTGCCGTGCTCTTGATCGAGCGGGTTTCCTGGCGCTCGACTTTTCCGATCTTCGGCGCTGTCGGACTTTTGTGGGCCGCCGCGTGGTTCGCATGGTTCCGCGATGATCCCCATACCCATCGGGCGGTAAACGCCGCGGAGCTTCATCTCATCGGCGTCGACCCGCCCGCGCCGCATCCCGCGGTGCCTTGGCGGGCGATCTTGCGGCACCGCGGACTCCTCGCGCTGTGCGGGATGTACGGCGGCGCGATCTACGGCTGGTATTTCTATCTGACCTGGCTCCCGACCTACCTTCTCCGGGCACGGGGTTTCGACCTGCGCTCCGTCGGTTTTCTGGCCGCGCTCCCGCTGCTTGCCATCGCCTTCGGCGTCTTAGGCGGTGGCTGGCTCTCCGACCTCTTGTCCCGACGCTTTGGGCCGACCGCGGGCCGTAGATTTCCCGGGCTGGTCGGACTCCCCGCTGCGGCGCTTTGCGTGCTCGGCGCAGTCGCGACGCCCGCGCCGCTCACCGCAACGTACCTGCTTGCAGCGGCAGCGGGCCTTGCGGCGCTCGGCGTGGCCCCCGCCTGGGCCGTGTGTCTGGATCTCGGCGGGCCTCACGCCGGCGTGGTCAGCGGGGCCATGAATACTTTCGGGAATCTGGGAGGCGTACTCTCGCCGCTCGTCGTGGGCTTTTGTCTTGAGACACGGGGATCGTGGAATGCCCCGCTCGTCTCGGTCGCCTGCCTGTACGTCTTGGCCGGCGCGTGCTGGCTCGCCATCGACCCACGCAAGCGTCTCGAAAAGAGCGGAGCGCGCTAGCACGGAGCTGAAGCGCGGCGCGTCAGCGCACCGTGATCAGGGCATGCGCACGATCGACCATCGATGCGAGGGTGGTTGTCACGAGGACCCAGCTGAGCGCAGACACCAGGCCATCGCCCGGCCAGCTTAGGCCGAGAAGATCTCGCGTAATCGGCGTCCCGAGGAGTACGAAGTACGCGATCCCGTTCCAACGACCCAGCAGGCTTGTGCGCAGCGGACGACCCTTCAGGGCGCGTGAGTCGCCCGCGTACTGTGCGAACGCCAGTGCGATCAGGACGGGGAGCAGAAAGCTCAGCGCACCCTTCGCAGCCAAGGCGAAAAGACCTAGGGACACGAAGGTGGCGTCGGTCGTGTGATCGAGCAGACCCCCCAGGCTCGAAGCCTCTCCACGGCTCCGCGCAATCCTCCCATCGGCGAAATCGCTTGCCACTGCGCCCCAGAAGAGGGCGCCTGCGGCGAGTGTGGCGCCGCCCCATACCGCAAGCGCGAGCAGAGGCGCTGCCGCGAGGCGCAGCAGGGTGAAGAGATTCGCGAGCGTGCGCCAGCGCGGCCGGCCCTCTCGCAAGCCCTCGCTCATCTACACCATCGTGAGTCCGCCCGAGACCGAAAGAGTCTGGCCGGTGATGTAGGCGGACTCATCCCCGACCAGAAAGGCCACCGCATTCGCGATCTCCTCGGGTCGGGCGAGCCTTCGCAGGGGAATTTGACGCACCACCGCGTCGAGAATGCGCTTGCCTTCCTCGCTCGAACCCATGAGTCCGTGGAGAAGTTGGGTGTCCGTCGGTCCGGGACAGACCGCGTTGGCCGTGATGCCATCGCGCGCATGCTCGCGCGCGAGCGTTTTCGCGAGCGCGATGAGCCCCGCCTTGCACGCCGCATAGACGGCTTCTCCACTCGATCCCACGCGTGCTGCATCGCTGCTCACGAGGACCACGCGACCGCCGCCGCGGCGAACAAGCAGGGGTAACGCAGCGTGGCAGAGGTGCAGCGGACCCCGAAGGTTCACATCGATCACCGCCTCCCAGGTCGCCGGGTCGCTGGATGCGAAGGGTCCCACGATGTCGATGCCGGCGTTGGAGACGACGACGTCGAGGCCGCCCAGAGCGTCCTCGACGCTGCGAACGGCGCCACGCACGCTCTCTGGGGTCGCCATGTCGCAGTGCACGAAGACTCCGCGCACCGCCTCGGCCACGGCCTGACCTCCCTCTTCCCGCACGTCGAGGATGGCGACGCGCGCACCATCGGCCGCGAGTCGATGCGCTGTGGCGGCGCCAATGCCACGGGCGCCGCCGGTGACGAGTGCGATGCGTCCCGCGAGCTGCGCCACGGCGTCAGTCTTCCTGGAAACGCAGCATGCCGTCGCTACTCTCGCGCCCGGCCGACTCGCGCAGGAGATCTCGCGCCATGCGGAGAGAGAGACGAGGAGCCGCGCCGCGGCGCGCGCTTGTGGCAGGGGGTGTGCTCGCCGCGCTCTTCGCCGCCGGCTGCGGGGAGGCCAAAAAGGACGACACCACGAGCGTCGAACGCGGACGTCGGGCGTATCTCGCGAACTGTACCGCCTGTCACAACAGCGATCCTGCGCTCCCCGGCGCGGTTGGGCCCGCCGTCGCGGGCTCGCGGCGGGAGCTGATCGAAGCCCGGGTCCTACGAGCGGAATATCCGCCCGGTTACACGCCGAAGCGACCCACCCATGCGATGGTTGCGCTGCCGTACCTGGCCGGGAGCATCGACGATTTGGCCGCCTACTTGGCTTCGGTTCCTCCCCGCTAGGCGAGGACCGACGCGACGACGTAGAACAGCACGGTGAGACCCAGCCCGGCGTGAATCGTACCGCGCACGGTCCCGAGGAACTTCTGGCGCGGCTGGCCGCTCCCGACGAGCGCGTTCCATTCCACTGCAGCCACGATGGCAAAGAACACGATCCAGTACAGCACTCCGCCACCACTGCTCGCGAGCGCGGGCAAATGGCTTGCCGATCCCATGAAGAAGAGCATGGGAATCGACAGCAAGGTGTTGGTGCGCGAAGCCAAACCGGAGCGCGCGCCGCGGGGAGCCGCCTGCGGGTTCGCCTGTCCGCCGCTCGCCACGGCCTCGGCGGACGCGATCACGACCTGCTGGGCGGGCCAGATCACGAACCAGACGTTGAACCACATGAGCGAACCCATGAGGCCCCCAGTCAAGATGCGTGTCATGTAGGGGTCGGAGAGCGGGATGCCCTGGTGCCCCCATTTTGTGAGCACGATGAGCCAACCCGTGAGAAACGTGATCATGGCGCCCCAGCGGAACCACCACAGGGCGTTGGGGACAAGTCCGCGCACCATGCCGCTCCGAACGGCGGGGTCGGCGCTGCCAAAGAAGGGGGTTTGCACAAAGTTGAAGTAGTAGAGGATCCCAATCCAGGTGATCCCTGCCATGAAGTGAAGCCAGCGGAGCAGAAAAAGGAAGCCGTCCATGCTGAAAATGGCCATGAGTACCTCCAAGAGCGGTGCACCGCCATTCTATCTCCAATGGTCCGGCTTGCGACACGATTTGGCGGGGCTTAGCGGCGGTCTTCGAGAATCGCCTCCAGCACGATCTCCGCTGCGCGGTGGAGGTCGAGGGTATCCTTCCGGCCATCGCGACGACGCAAGAGTTCGACCTGTTTGTGTTCGAGCCCTTTTGGCCCCACGGTCACGCGATAGGGGATACCCACGAGCTCGGCATCCTTGAACTTGACCCCGGGGCGCTCGTCGCGGTCGTCGAGAATGGCGTCCACCCCGCTGGCGCGGAGCGCCT
>DAIOWK010000122.1:0-9790 GCA_036758525.1 Myxococcota bacterium | reverse complement strand
CAAGGAAGCCATCGTCGAGCTGCGCGACCTGGCCCGGGGAATCCATCCCCCAGCTCTCGACACGGGCCTCGAGGGTGCGCTGGCCACGTTGGCGGCGCGCAGCACCGTGCCGACTGACGTCACCGTGACGCTCAACCTGCACGCTGGACCAAATCTCAATACCGGAAAGGACACCAACATCATGACACGGACCGCTCATCGCGATAAGACATCAGATCTCTCTGGTAGCCGCAGGCTCGTGGTCCCTAGCCGCCTGCGGCTTAAGGCCATCGCAGCGATGACCCTAATCACCCTGATCGCGACAGTCGCGACCATGCTCGTCGTCGCAGCACCGGCATCCTCTGCACCGACATCGTCGACACCGGCACCTAGAAAGCTGGTCTGGATCCCGCGCGACGATCGCTATACGGAAAAACTCGCGACCCCCGACGTGTCCATCGCGGACCTGATCGGAGACGTGGATCCCGTGAAGGTGGCCCGCGGCGCCACGCTGGCAGATGAGCTCACCCTGCATTTCGGTCTCCTCCCGCGCACCCACCGCGGCATCTTTTGCATTAACGAGCTGCCCGACCTGCCCGAGAAGGTGCAAGTCGGGTTGTTTAATGTTCTCGAGGAGCGCGATTTCCAGGTGAAGGGCTACCGGATCCGGCTGCCCCTCGATGTGCTCGTCGTCGCCAGCGCGAATCCCGAGGACTACACGAGCCGTGGCCGGATCATCACCCCCCTGAAGGACCGCTACGCGGCTCAGATCCGCACCCACTATCCCGCGACCCGCGAGCTCGAACTCGCAATCGTGCTCCAAGAGGCGGAGCTTCCGGCGGCGGAGGGAATCACCGTCCACGTTCCGCGCTTCATGCAGCAGATCGTCGCGGAGATCACACTCCAGGCACGCAAGAGTCCCGACGTGTCACAAAGCTCGGGTGTCTCGGTACGCACTTCGATCGCCAACTACGAGACCCTCGTGGCAAACGCGCTGCGCCGCGCGGTCCGCTTGGGAGAACGCGAGGCCGTGCCGCGGGTTTCCGACCTGCCCGCCCTTGAACCTTCCACGCTCGGCAAGCTCGAACTCGAATACGCCGGCAAGGAGCGGTCGGAGTCCGAGCTCGTGACGGAGCTGTGGAAGCGTGCGGTCAAGCTCGTGTTTGACGAGCACGTCCCGCTCGAGGGGATGGCGGGTGTGGTCGAGTCCTTCCGCCAGGGCTGGAAGGTGGAAGTCGCCGCGGACATCCCCGCACGTGAGTACCTCGAGGGCCTGGATGAGATTCCGGGCCTGCGCGACGGGGCGTCCCGGCTGGCTGGGGGCGAGGAGCCCGCCCGCGTCGCATCAGCCATCGAGTTTCTGCTCGAGGGCCTGCACCTCTCCAACCATCTCAACAAGACCGTGCGGGAAGGGCGCACGCTGTTCGCGCGCACATGAGGGTGTGGCGTTACAGCCGGTGGGATGGCAGCCAGAGCGAGTTCAAGCTCGACGCCGAGGGCGCGCTCGAGGCCGTGAGCGACTTTCTCATGGAAGGTCTCGACCTGGATCAGGCGCTTGAATGGATGCGCCAGCTCGGCTTCGAGCTCGCCGGCCAAGAGTTTCGCGTGATGGGCGTGGAGGAGCTGCTCGAGGAGCTCGCTCGCGAAGTGAAGTCGCTCCTCGACCGCTATCGCCTCGACAGCGCAACGCGCGATCTCGAGCAGCGTCTCGAGTCGATCTTGCGCCGGGAGGAAGCAGCGCAGCGCGAGCAGTTCGGCCTCGAATCAGCCCGCCTGAATGAGTTCCTGGAGAAGCGCCACGCCGAAGCCGGCCCGCTTTCCGAGCGAATCGAGCGATTCCGTGACCACGCGTTCGCTGACGACGAAGCGGGGGAGGAGTACCAGCAGCTGCTTGCTGAGCTCGAGCGCCTGAAGGCCCTGGAAAAATTCCTGCGCGAGCGCGGCGAGCAGTTCCGCGGCGGCGAGGCGGCCGACTATGAAACCGCCCAGCAGATTCGCGAGCGGCTCGAGGCACTCGAGCAGCTGCGTCGCAGCCTCGCGTCGGGCCAGTTTGAATCGCTTTCTCCCGACGAGCTGCGCGAGCTTCTCTCCGAAAACGCCGTGCGCTCGATCGTAATGCTGCGAGACCTCGAATCCACGCTCGAACGAGCCGGTTACGTGCGTCTGCGGGGGGGGCAACTCGAACTCACGCCGCGCGCGATTCGCAGGCTTGGGGCGAACGCTCTCGCCGAGGTGTACGGTGCGCTCAAGAAGAGTCGCCCCGGTGGGCACGAGACCACTGACCGCGGCGTCGCCCTGCCCCGACCGGACGAGACGCGCCCGTTCGAGTTCGGCGACCGGCTCGATCTCGACATCGTGCGCACCCTGCTCGGAGCGCTCCGGCGCCGCGCACGGGCAACGACCCGCGGAGCCCCCGCGCTTCCGATCGAGCTCGAGGTCGACGACTTCCAGGTTCGCGAGTCCGACTACACCACGCAGACCACGACCGTGCTGCTCCTCGACATGAGCTGGTCCATGTCATGGGCAGGTCGCTTCCCCGCTGCAAAACGCGTCGCGCTCGCCCTCGACCACCTGATCCGCACACGCTTTCCCCGAGACCATTTCTTCGTGGTCGGCTTCTCCACGCGGGCACGCGAGCTGCGCATTGGCGAACTCCCCGAGGCAGCGTGGGATATGGGGGATCCCTTCACCAATCTGCAAGAGGGGCTTATGGTGGCGGAACGCCTCATCGCGAAGCATCCGTCGGCGAATCCCCAAGTCCTGGTGATCACCGACGGGCAACCCACCGCCTACTTCGTCGGCAAGGAGCTTCGTGTGGAGTGGCCCATGGGATTTTCTGGGATCTCGCCGCGCGCAGCGGAGGAGACACTGCGCCAGGTGCGCCGCATTACGCAACGGGGCGTCACCATCAACACTTTCATGCTCGACCGTGCTCCCGAGCTCGTCGGGTTCGTGGAGCGCATGACACGCCTGAACCGGGGCCGCGCCTTCTACACGGCGCCTTCGGAACTCGGTTCCTTCTTGATGGTCGACTACCTCGCGGGTCGCCGGAAGCGACGGAGCTAGGGGTGGGCGGAGGGGGCTTTGTGCGCCGCCTCGCCGCCAACGCCGCCCGGGCGGCACGGCAGGGGTTCGCCCGCCGTCAGCTTTCGCGGGACGGCGGTCTTTGGCTTGACGTGCGCATCGGGCCGCAGCTCCAAGAGCTACGCCCGACGGCATTGCCGTTCGTTGCGCCGGGAGGCGCCGGCCTCTTGGACCTGCTGCGGACGCTCAGCTGCGCCGCCCAAGACCGCCAGGTGGATGGCGTGCTGCTGCGCTTTGAGGGCGCTCCTCCGGGCCTAAGCCATGTGCTCGCCCTGCACCGCGCCGTGGAGGCGGTTCGCGCGAGCGGCAAGCCCGTCGCTGCCTACGCGGATGCGCTCGGGATCGCCGAGTATTGGATCGCGAGTGCCGCGTCTTCAATCTGGTTGCCGGAGTCGGGCTCCCTTTTCCTCGTGGGCCTGCGTGCGGAGGGCACCTTCGTGCGAAGCCTGCTCGATCGCTTTGCGATCGAGCCGGAAATCCTGCGCCTCGGAGCCTACAAGAGCGCCGCCGAACCCTTCACTCGCGAAGGCATGTCTCCCGAGCAGCGGGAGCAGCTCGAGGCGCTGCTCGACGATTTCTACGGCGGCTTGGTGGAGGCAATTGCGAAGGGCCGTGGACTCGCGCCTGACGCTGTGAGGGCACGGATCGACGCAGGTCCCTACCACGCAGCGTCTGCACGCGAGGCGGGCCTCGTGGACGGGTTCCTTTACCCCGACGAGATTGAAGACACGCTCTCCACCCTCACGCCGGGTCGTGCAGCGGACGACAAACGACCGGTGCGTCTCGTTCCGGCTGCGAGCTACCTCGCGTTGCGCGCGGCGGACGTGGGCTGGCGTCCGCTGCTCTCCGACCTGCCGCGCATCGCGTACGTGGTGGCAAGCGGCCTGATCCGTCGGGGAAGCGGCGCTCGCGGGATCGCAAGCGACGCATTCCGCGGCCTGCTGGAGCGCCTCGCCAAGGACGAAGGGGTACGGGGGATCGTGCTCCGGGTGAATAGCCCCGGCGGCGACGGACTCGCCTCGGATCTGCTCTGGCGCGCGGTCCGGAAGGCCAGGCAGAAAAAGCCCGTCGTGGTCTCCATGGGCGACGTCGCCGCCTCGGGCGGCTACTACGTCGCCTGCGGCGCGGATGCGGTCTTCGCCGAGACGGCGACGCTCACAGGCTCGATTGGCGTGGTGGGCGGCAAAGTCAACCTCGCGGAGTTCTACCGCCGCGTCGGCATTTCGAAGGACGCCGTCGAACGCGGTGCCCGCGCGGGGATGCTCTCCGAGGCCCGCGCCTTTACGCCTGACGAACGCGCCGCCATGCGCGGCGAGCTTGCCCACGTCTACGACACCTTTGTGCGGCGAGTGGCTGAAGGTCGGGGCATCGAGCCCGCTCAGGTGGAGCGCGCGGCGGGCGGTCGTGTCTGGAGCGGCCTGCGGGCGCACGCACTCGGCTTGGTGGATGCGATTGGAGGTCCGCTCGAGGCCTTGCGCGAGGCGCAACAGCGGGCAGGCCTCGTCGAAGGCCAGCGTTGGCTCCTGGAGCAGCATCCCCGGCGTGCGCGCCTGCCCGGGCTCCGCGCGCTGGTCGCCCTCGCCCTCGGCCTGCCTTTAGACCCGCCATGAGCCGCGCTCTGCGCTACGACATCCCGGGCTCCGATTGGCGCGTGTGCGAGGAGGACGTCCGCGCGAAGGGCTGGGGCGAGATCTTTGCACGCGATGTCGATTCGGCGCCTCCCCTCGTGGTGGAGATCGGATTCGGGCGGGGCGAGTTCCTGCTCGATCTGGCCGCGCGCGCGCCCCGCGTGGCGCATGTCGGGGTCGAGTATTCCTTCAAGCGCGTGCTCAAAGTGGCGCGCCGCCTGGCCCGAACGCCGCTGCGCAATGTTCGTCTGCTCGAGGCACGGGGGGAGCTTCTCGTCGACGAGCTCCTGCCGGCGGGATCGGTTTCCGTCTTTTGGATCAACTTCCCCGATCCATGGCCGAAAAAGCGCCATGCACGCCGCCGTCTCGTGCAGCCTGCCTTCGTGAGCGCCCTCGCGCGCCGGCTCGTCCCGGGCGGCCATCTCGAAATCGCCACCGATGACCCGGCCTATGCCGAGGAGATCGATGCTGTCCTCTCGGGGGAGCCCCTTCTCGAGAACGCCCTCGCGCCCGAGCGCTTCTTGCGCGATATCGCGGGCCGCACGCAAACGGCATACGAGCGCGAGTGGCGCGCCGAGGGCCGCCCGCTCCACTTCTGGACCTACCGCCGGAATTCACGCACCCTTGCGGTGTGAGCTACGACCCGCGGCCCCACCTGAAGGACTATCCGCTCGAGGAGCTGCGCGTGCGTTTTGAGCGTGCGGGCGTGGCGCCCTATCGCGCGCAGCAGGTGCAGCAGTGGCTCTACGGGCGGGGGATCGACGATCCCCACGCCATGACCGATCTCGGCGCGGACCTGCGCTCGCGACTGGCCAGCGAATGGCGCACCCGCGCTCTTGAGCTCGAGGAGCTCCAGCGCTCGGCCGACGGCACGCTGAAGGGCCGCCTGCGGGCTTTAGACGGGGCCGTGATCGAGGCGGTCGCCATTCCCGATGACGAGCGCACCACGCTCTGCATCTCCACGCAAGTCGGCTGTCCCCTCGCTTGCTCGTTCTGCGCAACCGGCGCCCTCGGGTTCAAGCGCAATCTCTCCACCGCGGAGATCGTTGATCAGCTCGTACGGATGCGGGCGGTACTGGACCCCGGTCGACGCATCACCAACGTGGTCTTCATGGGAATGGGGGAGCCGCTGCTCAACCTTCCCGCGGTGCTCCGGGCTGTGCGGATCCTCATGCACCCCAAGGGATTCAGCTTCGCAGGCCGCCGCATTACGGTGTCGACCGCGGGCGTTGTTCCGCGACTTCGGGAGCTGCTCTCGGGTGCTCCCGTGAACCTCGCGGTCTCTCTTCATGCCGCCACCGATGAGCTGCGCGATGTCCTGGTGCCCCTGAACCGGCGCTTCCCTCTTCGGGACCTCATGGCCGAGCTGCGCTCGCTCGAGCAGGTGACGCCGCGCCGGCCTGTCTTCTTCGAGTACACTCTCATGCGGGGGGTGAATGACACGCTCGACGACGCGCGCCGTCTCGCCCGGCTTTTGCAGGGTCTGCCCTCGAAGGTGAATGTGATTCCGATGAACCCCCATCCCGACGCGCCCTATCTACCTCCGGAGCCCGAGGTGGCGAGCCGCTTCCTTGGCGAACTCGCGACGGCGGGTCTCACCGTCACCCTGAGGCGCAGCCGTGGTGCGGATATCGACGCAGCCTGCGGTCAGCTCGCAGCGCGCGAAGCCGCACAGGGGGCGCTGGAGTGTTCAAGGCCCTCGCAGCCCGGGCCGACAAGAGGCTGAGGGAGTCCGCGCGCCATGCTCTACGCGGTTGGCGACATTCATGGCGAGCGGGAGATGCTCGATGAGCTGCTCCAGTTGCTGCCCCTGCGGTCGGATGACCGTCTTGTGTTCCTCGGCGATTACGTTGATCGTGGACCCGATGCGTACGGAGTCGTCGAGCGCTTGCTCGCGCTCCGGGACGAGCGTCCTTGCGTCTTCCTGTTGGGCAACCACGAGTCGATGCTGCTCGATTTCCTGGGCTGGGAGAGCCCCGCGTATTTTGGTGGCGACGCGTTCCTCGCCAACGGTGGCGCGCGCACCCTCGCGAGCTACGGCTACTTCGGAGCGGCCCGTCCCGACCCGAGGGACTTCAAGCTCCCGCCCGCGCACGCGGAATTCTTTCGTGAGCTTGAGCTGCACCATGTGGAAGGCGACTATCTTTTCGTGCATGCCGGACTCGGTCGCGAACAGCTGGTGCAGAACGATCTTGCCTACGCGCTACGCCGCGCCCGCCCGGAGGATCTTTTGTGGAACCGATCGACGGGGGAGCTGCCTCATCGCCTGGGCGTGACGATCATCTACGGTCACACGCCGCAGCCAGATTTCAGCGTCCGTTGGAATCCCCCGTTCAGTATCGGCATCGATACGGGCGCGGTGTATGGGGGACGGCTCACGGCGATCCGGCTGCCGGATGAGACGCTCTTCCAGGTCTAGGGGTGCGCTCACCGAAGTGGGATCAGTAGCCCCAGGGTCCCTCCCACGGGCCCCATGCGCCCCAATCCATGGCGGCGTCCTCGTTCATCTCTGCCGTAGCCAGCTGCTCATCCGCATACTCCTTTCGGAGCCTCAGCTGCTGATAGCGCTGGTAGGCGGCTTCGTTGCCAACGTAGAGGCACTGGCAGACCGTAGGATCAGCGACGACCCAGTAGATCGAACCACTCACCTTCGTCATCTGGAGCAGCACGCGCGGCTTGAGTGTCTTCAGCTGCTGTAGCTTCTCGGGCGTATTCGCCGGACGCACTTGGAAGCCCGCGGCGGCGAGCATCCCATCCATCTGGCGAGCCTGCTGGGTTGCGCAGCCGGCGAGCGCGAGGGCCAGCGCCCCGAGAGCGAGAAGAGAAGCGAGCCCGCCTGCGCTTGATCGCATGGAGCCTCCTTTGCACCGACGGTCGGAAGCTCCCGTCGTGGGGCGCAGTATATGGGCGGTCTGGCGGGGTGAACAGCGGTCGCACGAGGCGGGGTGCCCGCGTGGAGCTGTGAAGCGGGGTTCGAGAGGCGTGGCCGCTCGGCGCAACGGGGAACTTGGGCTCTCCAATTTTGGCGGTGCAGCAACCTGGGCGGATTTGCAGACGCTCGACGGAGGACGGAAGTTCCCGCGCTCTTGAGTGACGACGTCAAGCTCCTTCCGACTGTCGCGAGTCTCCTGATTCCGTCGCACCTCGTTTGTGAATGCGTGGGATCGTGACCCGCACTCCTGGGCGCATCGAGGCCAGATCGAGATCGGGGTTGTACTGGTGAAGGAGCCACACCGGAACGGCCACCTCGCCGCGCGAAAGGCTCCACAGCGTATCGCCTTTCCGGAGTACGTATTCCTGTGTACCCGCGACCTCGAAAGTGTCGAAGAATTCACGGCGCAGTGCCTCGTGGTAGGCCAACCGGTGCTCCTCGAAGGCGGCAGGGGAACTCTTCGAGAAATCGAGGCGCAGGCGCCGTCCGATCGCGACCGACCGCCCCGGGCGAAGTCCGTTCATGCTGCGCAGCCGAGAGGCGGGGACGTTGAGCCATTGCGCGTAGTGTCCGAGCGTTTCATCCGGCTGCACCTCGATGAAGCCCTTCGCGTCGGGCCGGTAGCGCGCCGAACTCGTGTCCAGGCTGGCGGCAGCTGGATCAACCTCGCCCTTGGCCGGTGCTGTCGTGTTCGCCACAGCCTGCTTCGGGGGCTGGAGCGGGGGCTTTTGCCCCTGCACGGCGCTAGACGCGACCGGGGATCCAGCTGCGTTTCCCGCAGCGGGCGCTGTTGCGCTTTCTACCGTCTCCTTGGGGGCTGAAGACGCGGGTGTAGGCTCCTGCGAAGGGGAGGCTACGACCGCAGGTCCCGCCGGGTTGTCCGGAGCGGGCGCGGTCGTGCTGGTCACCGCCTCCTTCGCGGGCGAAGACGGGGGCGTGGACTCCTGTACCGCTGTAGATGCGACCGGGGATGCCACCGGGGTGTCTACGGCGGGCGCGCTCGCGCTGGTCACCGTCTCCCTCGCAGGCGAAGACGGGGGGGTGGACTCCTGTATCGCGGTGGACGCGACCGGGGATCCCGCCGGGTTCTCCAGAGCGGGCGCTGTCGCGCTTGCCACCGTCTCCTTCGGGGCTGAAGAACCGGAGGTGGGCTCCTGGGAGGGGGTGGGCGCGACCGCGGGTTCAGCGGCCTTGTCCGCGGCTGCCGGCTCGGCCTGTGCGACCGGCAACTCGACGCGTAGCGGGGCGGGGGCCGGCTCCGCAGGAGACACGCTGCGCACGGTGGAGATGGTGAGCAGCATGCCCGGCCGCAGCTGGCGGGGTCTTAGGTGATTGGCGGCGAGGAGTGTTCGCTCCGACACCCCGAAGCGGTGCGCGATCTTTCCCACCGTGTCGCCCCTTGCCACGCGGTAGGTCCGGGTCCGGACCTCCACCTGGGGCTCGTGCGGGGGCTCGGGAGGCGCGCTCGCGAGGACCATCTCCGCGCCGCGGGCGTGTCCCGCCGGTAGACGCACCACATAACCCGCGGGCGCGACGCGGCGGCCCCGCCAGAACGGCAGGCGCAGAGCGAGGTTGTTGGCGCGCAGCGTCTCGAGATCCACGGCGAGGGCGTGCTGCAACGCGCTGACCGAATAGGGGTGCGAGAGCACGTAGTTGCGGGGCTCGATGGGTTCGCTGCGCTGGATCGCTCCGAAGTAGCGCTCCGGGTCGCTCGAAACATCCAGGGCAGCGAGAAACGAGGTGTAGAAGTTACGGGAGGCGAAACCGAAGGAAGGGCTCTTATAGCGTCGGACAATCGTCCCGATGTCCTCTGTGCCGAGGATCTGCTCCGCCCGCCTTACTCCCCCCGCCCCGTGGTTGTAGGACGTGACGGCGAGCGGCCAGCTGCCCGTGGCTCGGTAGTTCTCGACCAGAAAGTGCGCGGCAGCCTCGCTTGAGCGCCAGGGATCGAAACGCTCATCCACCACACCGTCCACCCGCATGAAGCGCCGGGCGGTCGAGCGCATGAACTGCCAGATGCCGGCCGCGCCCACCCTGGAGTAGGCCTCGGGGTTATAGGAGGACTCGACGTGGGGCAGTGCGGCCAGCTCCGGCGGGACGCCGTTCTGCTCCAGCGTCCTGCGGATGTGCGCCTCCCAGCGGCCCGAACGCACCACCCCCTCTCGGA
>DAIOWK010000121.1:0-9803 GCA_036758525.1 Myxococcota bacterium | reverse complement strand
CCTCCATCGATTGTGGATTGGCGTTGTAGGTGTCGTTGATCACGATGATGTTGCGAGGCAACTCGACCGGCTCCATGCGGCCTCCGATGGGCCGGTAGCGCCCGAGCCCCGAGGCCACGTCGGAGAGGGTGGCGCCGGCGGCCAGTGCCCCGGCCGCGGCGGCCAGGGCGTTCATCACGCTGCTCTCGCCGAGCCCTGCCACGTGAACCGCGACGCGACCCTGGGGTGCGACCACGTCAAAGGCGAAACCGCGGCTTCCGAGTGGAGTCACGTGCTCGGCGCGAACCTCTCCTCCGTCGCCAAAGGTCATGACCCGGGCACGTGTGCGCGAGCGCTGGGCCAGTACGCGGGGGTCGGCCGCATTGAGGACGGCCGTCGCGTCCGGGCCGAGGGCCGCCACGAGATCTCCTTTCTCGCGAGCGATCTCGTCCTGCGAGCCCAGGTTCTCGATATGGGCAGTACCCACGTTGGTGATGATTCCCACGGTCGGCTTCGCGATCGCTGCAAGCGGAGCGATCTCGCCACGGTGATTCATGCCGATCTCGATCACCAGCACGCGGTGCTCCGCTTCGCGCCGCAAGAGCGTGAGCGGCACGCCAAACTCGTTGTTTAAGTTGCCCAGCGTCTTGAGGCACGGACCGCTGATCGACAGGATGGCCGCACACATTTCCTTGGTCGTCGTCTTCCCGTTGCTGCCGGTCAGTGCGACGACGGGTCCTTTGAAGCCGGCCCGATGTCCGCTCCCCACGGCGCCCAGGGCTCGGGTCGTGTTGTCGACCGCGATGATGGCGACACGACTTTCCGGGGAGACGAGGGAGGAGGGAAGGGCGCAATCCCGCTGCACGAGAAGCGCCGCGGCCCCGCGCTCCACCGCCTGCGCAAGGAAGGCATGGGCATCGTGACGGGGGCCGCGGATCGCGACGAAGAGCTCGCCCACGCCGACCGCGCGCGAGTCGATCGAGGCGCCACGCAGAACGGTCTCGGAAGCGCCGTGGATCCACCGCGCGCCCGTCCAATCCACGACGTCGCGCGCGCTGAAGAGGACGCTCACGCGGCACCTGGCGCGCGAGAAGAGCCCAGGGGGACGGGCGTGCGCCGGGCGAGGGCACGCCGCGCCTCCGCGCGGTCATCAAACGGCAATCGCTCGCGACCGATGATCTGATAGTCCTCGTGTCCCTTGCCCGCGATCACCACGGTGTCCTGCGGCTGCGCAATCGCGAGGGCGAGCTCGATCGCCGCCCGACGGTCCGCAAGCACCACGTAGGACGACGCCGTGGCGTCGAGCGCGACAGCGCCCACACGACACAGCCCCCCGAGTCCGCGCTCTAGGTCGGCAAGGATGGCCATTGGGTCCTCTGTGCGCGGGTTGTCGCTGGTTGCGACCACGCGGTCGCTCCAGCGCGCCACGGCCTGTGCCATGAGGGGACGCTTCGCGCGATCGCGATCTCCTCCGCAGCCAAACACCGTGATGAGGCGCCCCCGGGCCAGGGGTCTCACGGTGCGGAGCAGCTTCTCCACGGCGTCGGGCGTGTGGGCGTAGTCCACCAGCACGGTCGGTGCTCCCGGGAGGTCGGCGTCCACACGCTCGACCCTCCCGGGCACCTGGGGCACGGCTGCGAGGCCAGCCGCGATGTGCGAGGGCGCGACGCCGAGAGCGGCAGCGATGCCGATCGCCACCAGCATATTCTCGAGGTTGAAGTCTCCGATGAGAGGAAGTGTCACCGCGAGCGGCGCGGTCGTGAGGGCACTGGGCAGTCTCACCGAGGCACGCGTGCCGGACAGGCTGACCTCCGCGGAGAGGAGGGCCACGTCGGCGCCGCTGGCCGGCTGACGGGAGGTGGTCACCAGGCGGACGCCGGCAATGCGCGCCGCTTCGACGAAGGCTTGCGCAAACGAGTCATCGAGATGCACCACCGCGGCACCCTGCGCGGCGATGTGGCGCAGAAAGAGCAGCGCCTTGGCGTCACGATAGGCCTCCATCGTGCCGTGGAAATCCAGGTGGTCTTGGGTCAGGTTCGTAATGGCACCCACCGCGAAGCGGCAGCCGTCGACACGCCCCAAGGCGAGGCCGTGGGACGACACCTCCATCGCAACCGCGTCGACCCCTCTCGTGCGCATCGCCCGCAAGAGCCGCTGCAACTCGAGACTCTCGGGAGTTGTATTGATCGCACGGTGACGCTCACTCGTGTAGCGCACCTCCACCGTCCCGATCACACCCACCTCGCGACCCGCCTTTTGCAGGATCGATTCGACGAGGTAGGTCGTACTCGTCTTCCCGTTCGTCCCCGTGACGCCCACCAGCGTGAGCTCTGCGGAGGGATCGCCATAGAATCGCGTCGCGAGCGGAGCGAGCGCACGCCGCGTGTCGCGCACGACCACGGTGGGCCGGCCCTGCAGGTCCACCCCGTCGGGCAGGGCCTCGACCAAAAAGGCCGCCGCCCCGAGCGTCGCGGCGGCTCCGAGAAAGTGGTGGCCGTCGGCCAGCGAGCCGCGCAGGGCCACGAACAGGTCGCCTGGGGCGACGGCGCGTGAATCGATCTGGATCCCGCGAATCGGGGGATCGTCGCCTCTGTCGGAGCGCAGGATCTCCATGGGCGCGAGCCCGGGCGGCAGCGCTTCCAACAGGTCCGAGAGCCGCATGGTTCCTCTTGGGCTAGACGCCGGGACCGAAGCGCACGCGGACGCGCCTCTCGCCGCCGGACAAGATGGTCCCGGGACCAGGCTCCTGCGACACGGCGCGGCCCGCTCCCTCGACCTCGACTACGACCCGCGCGCCCGCCGCGGCTTTCTTCACCTGGGCCACCGTGAGACCCTGGAAGTCGGGCAGCAATACGCGATCCCCTTCCTGCACGAACGTGACGTCGCTCTCTTCTGCCACGACGAGCGACTCCTCCATGGAGGCGGACGGCGGCGGCGCCGGGACCGGTGTCACCGGAGCCTCCCCTACCTTGGCGGGCGTGGCGCGCACCACGACCGTCGGCGCCAGCGTGGGAATACCCATCCGCGCGAGCTGGGCCGTGGCCACCTTCGAGAAGAGCGGCGCGGCCACGGCGCCTCCGGTGTGGGCGATGCCGCGCGGCTCGTCGAGGGCCGTCACGATCACAACCCTCGGATCATCGATGGGCGCCACCCCCGTGAACCAAGCAAAATAGCGATTTGCGCCGTAGCGGCCCGTCGCCGGGTCGATCTTCTGAGCCGTTCCCGTCTTTCCGCCGACCCGCACGCCTGGGATCGCCGCGAGCTTACCCGTGCCCTCGGGACCCACGACGCCCTCCATCATGGCGAGCACGCGGGCCGCCGTCTCCGGCCGAATCACCCTGCGAGATTGGCTGGCCGGTTGCGCCTCCCAGCTTCCCTCAGGAGCGCGTCGCCGAGCCACCACGTGAGGCTCGATCCAAACGCCCTCGTTCGCGATTGCGGCGGTGGCGGCAGCGAGCTGGATCGGGGTCACATCGACGCCCTGCCCAAAGGCGAGGTTTGCGCGATCGAGCGGGCGCCAGCTCTTCCAGGAGCGAAGAAGTCCGGCGGATTCGTGCGGGAAGCCGCTGCCCGTCGGCGTCCCGAAGCCGAATCGGCGCAGCGTGTCGTAGTAGACCGAAGGGCCGAGGCGGTAGGCGATCTTGGTGGCGCCAATGTTGCTGGAGACGCGCACCACCCCAGCCACATCGAGCAGGCCGTGGGGGTGTGCGTCACGGATGATCCCGCCCGGAACCTGGAAGCTCCCCATCTCGCAATCAAAGACGTCCGTGGGCTCGATTGCGTTCGCCTCGAGCGCCGCCGCGACGAGGAAGATCTTGAAGGTCGAGCCGGGCTCGAAGGCATCGAGGAAGGAGCGGGCGCGCGTGTCCGGATAGGCGAGCTCGCGGAAGGCATTTGGATCAAAGGACGGGCGCTCTGCAAGAGCCAGTACCTCGCCGGTGTGCGGATCGAGGGAGACCACGAAACCCGCCTTGGCCCCGGTTTGGGCCATGGCTTCGTCGAGGGCGATCTCCGCGTCGGCCTGAAAGGCAGCATCGACGGTGAGGGCCACGTCGCCCCCAGCGCTGGCGTGATGGTCGAGAGCGATCTGGGAGAGGAGCCGTCCATGGGCGTCGCGCTCCACGGGGAAACTCTGGGGTGTTCCTCGCAGCCACCCGTCTTCCATCTCCTCGGCGCCCCGCACCCCGGCTCCGTCGATGTTGGCGAAGCCCAGCACGTGGGCGGCAAGCTCGCGGTAGGGATAGGCGCGATGCGGCTCCACAACGATCCCGATCCCAAGGAGTCCGAGGGCGCGCACGCGCTCTGCCACTTCACTCGAGACCCAGCGTGCGAGGTAGACGAACCCGCTGCGCTCTTCGAGCCGCGCAGCGATCCGCCGCGGGTCCGCGCCGAGCAGCTTGCCGAGGGTGCGTGCCGTGGCTGGGACATCCCGCACTTCAGGGGGAATGGCATAGATCGAGGGCGCGGTGACCGAGACGGCGAGCTCGGCGCCCTGGCGATCGACGATCGTGCCCCGCTCCGGCGGGAGGCGAAGCTCGCTGCGGCTCTGGCGTTCCCCGCGATCCGCACCGCGTTGGTCTACCACCGCCAAATGGGCTGCGCGGGCTGCGAGTGCGAGGAAGATGAGAACGAGCAGAGCGCGCGTCACCGCGATCCGCTGGTTCGAGCCCCGAAGGTCGGGCGCCCTCACGGCTGTTGCACCGTGTGGGCCGTCCGGAGATCGATCACGGATTCGGGGCGCACAAAGCCTTGCCGCGCCGCGAGCTCCGCAAGATGCTTGGGATCGCGCAGACGGCGCACCTCGACAATCAGTTCGCGTCGGGTTTCATCAAGGGCGTGTTCCTCGCGGGTCGCCTACGCCAGCCGGTAGCGCAGTTCCGTGAGTTGCACGCGGAGTCCAGCCAAAAGCAGGAGCGCGCACGCAGCGCCCAGGAGCGCAGCGTGGACTGCCCGGCGGTCTCGGCGCGCGCGCCGGGGCTCGCGGCCAATGTCCCGGCCGACGATCCGGAGGCTTTTTCGTGAGCCGCGCAGCAGGCGCGAAGCAGGAGCCGCAGCGCTCGTCATGCCACCTCCGCAAGGCGCGCGGCCACGCGCAGGTGAGCGGAGCGGGAACGCGGATTCAGGCGGACCTCTTCTGCACTCGGCGTGACCGGACGCCGGGTGAGCAGGCGCAGGCGGGGCGTGCGCCCGCAGACGCACACCGGGATCCGCGGCGGGCACACGCAGCCCCGCGCTTCCTCGCGAAGCCGCTCCTTCACGGCGCGATCTTCGAGGGAGTGGTAGGCGATGACCGCGAGGCGGCCGCCTTCCCGCAAGGCCTCGACGCCGGCGGTCAGGCCCTCCCGCAGTGCCCCAAGCTCGTCGTTGACCGCGATGCGGAGGGCCTGAAAGACCAGCGTCGCGGGATGGTGTCGGCGTCCGCCGCCCACCCGCGCCTGGCGCACCACGGCCAAAAGATCGGCTGCCGAACGGATGGGCGCGATCTGGCGCTGAGCAACCAACGCCCGTGCCAGGCGAGCCGCGCCGGGGAGCTCTCCGTACTCCCGGAACATGCGCTCGAGCTCGGGCGCGGAGGCCGTTCGCAGGAGATCCGCGGCGGTCACACCGTTCCGGCGGTCCATGCGCATGTCGAGCGGCGTCATCTCAGCCGAGCCCTCGGAGAACCGGAAGCCCCGCTCCGGGGCGTCGAGGTGTCGAGACGACACCCCAAGGTCCAGGAGCAGTCGATCGATCCGTGCGATTCCAAGGTCAGAGAGCACGCGCCCGAGCTCCCGGAACGATGCCCGCACCAGCGTGATCCGGGGATCACCCGGGCTGCCCAGCCGGCGTCCGGCCTCGAGGAGCGCCTCGTCGTCGACGTCGAAACCCACGAGACGCCCGGCTGGCCCGATCCTCTCGAGGAGGGCCGCCGCGTGGCCTCCTCCTCCGAGCGTTCCGTCTACCACCAGGTCCCCCGGATTGGGCTCGAGAAGAGCGATGCTCTCCGCAAGCAGAACCGGCCTGTGCTGGTAAGGGATCGACGCCTGCAAGACTTGGGGTGCCCCGGAACACCGATCCTCGGGAACGGATCATGCCCCCCAACACTCACCGCCCGCCATGGGCCAGTGCTCCGGGGACACCCCAACCTCTACCCGGAGGCGACTTCGCCGCCTCCGGCCCCCCAACCTCGAATCCTTACAACCCGAACTGCCGTACCGCGGCGGAGATCTCCCCGATCCGCGCCTTGGTCATCGCAAGGTCCTGATCGAAGCGGCTCTTGTCCCACAGCTCGATCCGCTTGCCGACACCCGCGATCGTCACATCGCGGTCGAGCGCGGCGTGCTCGCGAAGATACGGCGGCACGAGGATTCGCCCCTGGCTGTCGATCGGGCATTCGAGTGCCCCCGACACCATGAACCGCTGCAACGCCTGCACCTCGGGCTGCATCGAGGAGGCCTCCGCCAACTGCTTCTCGAACTCGATCCAGCCCTCGTACGGGAAGAGGGCGGCACACTCCGCCATGTTCGTGAGAATGGGCGGCCGCTCGCTCAACCGCCGCAGCTCCTCCCGGAACGCGACCGGTATGCTCACTCGGCCCTTGGCGTCGATGGTGTGGGTGAAGCGGCCGCGAAACATCGTTAGGATCTTCCCACTGGCCCAGGGTCATCGAGGATGTGCTTCCCACGTTTCCCACCTGACCCCACAATCCTCCACTGGATGGCGTTTTACTCCCACGTTCGGCGCACGTCAACGAAAACTTGACAATTTTTTTTGGGCGAGGCCGAAGATTTCACTGCATACAAGAGCTGGTGTTAGAGGTCGGGTCCGGACCCTAGATAAGGGGCCTCCCGTGAGTGTCGCGGGGGCTAGGCGGCACCGAGATCGGGAAAGAAGCGGCGCTGGACATCCGCCACTTGTCCCACCACCTCCCCAAGCATGCTGCCCGGGGGTGCCTGCGGTGCCGTGGGGACGGGCTGCGGCTGGGCGGCCAGAATCTCGTCCAGGACGGCCGCCATTCCCTCGCGCAAGCCGGTCGCGGAGTAGCCCCCCTCGAGCAGCAGGACGAGCCTTCCCCCGCAAATGTCCTCGGCGAGGGCTCGAACCGTGCGGGCCATTTGTGCGAAGCCCTCGGCGGTGAGCTCCATGGAGGCCAGGGGATCCGCCTGGTGGGCATCGAAACCGCACGAGACAAGGATGATCTGGGGCTGAAACCGCGCCGCCACGGGCACCAGAATCCGCCGCAGGGCGCCCACGTACTCGACGTCCCCGCAGCCCGCAGGCATGGGCACGTTGACGGTCGCTCCAAGCCCCCGCCCGCGCCCCGCTTCGTTCGCGTCTCCGGTCCCCGGGTAGTAGGGAAACTGGTGCGTGGAGAGGTACAGGACGGAGGGATCGTCTTCGAACAGGTGCTGCGTTCCGTTGCCGTGATGAACGTCCCAATCGAGGATCAGGATCTTCTCGATGCCCTGCTCGGCTTGGAGAGCGCGCGCCGCAATCGCAATGTTGTTGAAAAGACAGAAGCCCATGGCCCGGTCCGCCTCGGCGTGGTGCCCGGGCGGGCGGATGGCCGCGAAGCCCGCGGCGGCGTCACCGCGGGCCACCGCACGCGCGAGATCGATCGCCCCGCCCGCAGCCAGGCGGGCGACCTCGAGGCTCGCCGCCGACAAGTAGGTGTCCGGATCCAGGTGCGAGGGCGCGTGACGGGCGCCCTCGGCCACCCGCGCCAAATGGCTCGGTCGGTGAACCCGGAGGATCTCAGCGTCCTCCGCAGGCCGGGCGCGCAGGGGCTCAAGTTCGCCCGCTCGCTCCGCGATCGCTTGGCCGACCGCAGCTAGGCGCTCCGGGCATTCAGGGTGGCCGCGAGGAGCGCAGTGCTCGCGGAAACGCAGGTCCTCCACGACGGCGACGCGGCGGTGGCTGGCGGCCATGGCCGAGGATGGTATCTGAGGGAGCAGCGCGCATCGACGCGAAACGCGCCGGTCGTGACAGCCGACGGGGCGCACGGGTCGTACGGAGCACGAATGGACACCCCGGCCAGGATCGCCATCACGGGCCTTGGAACGTGGATTGGCGCACGCCTCGCCGAGCGCTTGCTCGCGCACAAGAGCGGGCTCAGTGTGGTCGGCATCGACATCCGTCGGCCGTATCGGCTCGAAGGGCGCATTCGATTCCACAGGGTCGATCTGACAGATCCGACGGCCGACGGTCGCCTCGCGGAGATCCTCGAGCGAGAGCGTGTCGAAGCCCTGGTCCATGCGGCGTTTCGTCGGGAGCCGACGCCGGACCTCGAAGATGACCATGAACTTGAGACCGTCGGCAGCCTCCACGTGCTGCACGCCTGCGCCGCGGCGAAGGTCCGGCGCTTCGTGCTCGCGTCGAGCACCATGCTCTACGGCCCTTGGCCCGACAATCCGAACTTCCTGACCGAACAGCATCCCCTGCGCGGGCACCCGGATGCGCACAGCGTGCGCAATCGCGTGGAGGTCGAGTCGCTACTCGCGGGCTGGACGACACGCCACCCCGATTGTGAAGTGACGGTGCTTCGGCCGTGCTGGATCATGGGGCCAAGCTACTGGGACCACGTCGTGCGCATGTTCGCGAGGCCGGTCGTGACGACACTGCTGGGCTACGACCCCCTGCTGCAGTTCGTGCACGAGGAGGATTGTCTGCGCGCGTTCGAGGCCGCGACGCTGGGCAGACACCCAGGTGTGTTTAACCTGGCGGGGCGAGGGGTCTTGCCCCTTTCCACGGTGATCGCCCTCGCTGGCAAACGCAGCCTGCCCCTGCCGGTTCCCCTCTTCTATCGGATGCTGCACTATCCCGCACAGGGCCAGACCGGAGATCCGCCCGCGGGTTTCTACGATTACCTCCGCTATCTCTGGGTGGCCGATGGGGAGCGCGGCTGGAGCGCCTTCGGCGAGCCGCTCTACACCACGCGGGAGGCATGGATCTCGTTCGTGTCGTCGCGCCGGTTGCGCCGCTATCGCTAGGAGGAGAACTTGGCGTCGGGTGGAGAGGAGGCAGACGTCGGGGCCCACGAGCTCCGGCAGGCGCTCGGTGCTCTGCGCGATGAGATTCGCGCCCGCCTGCCTCGGGGCTCGGGGACGGGCGAGGGCAGGGGTCCCGGGCCCGACTGGATGGAGCTTTTCGACGAGCTCCGTCGGCGGGTCAACAGCTTCGGGATGTCCGAGCGTTCGGGCGAGGTGGATGAGTTCGGCATGGACGAGCTCGTCTTGCGACAGGCCGAGCCCGTGCTCGACTTCCTGATGGATCGCTGGTGGCGCGTCGACGTGCAAGGCGCCGAGAACGTACCGAGCGCGCAGGGCTGCCTGCTCGCGGCGAACGGCTCCGGGCTCTTGCCCTACGACGGACTGATGATTTCACACGCGCTTGGCCGGGGGCAGCCCTTCGATGCGCGCCCGCGCTTCCTCGTGGCCGACTGGCTCATTACGCTCCCCTTCGTACAACCCTATCTCGCGAGACTCGGGGGCGTTCGGGCATGCCGCGAGAACGCCCAAAGGCTCCTCGCCAAAGGGCGTCGGGTGGTCGCATTCCCCGAAGGAGTGAAGGGAGCCGCCAAGGTGTTTCGCGAGCGCTATCGCCTGAAGCGCTTCGGACGCGGTGGCGTCGTGCGTCTCGCAATCGAAAGCGGGACACCGCTTCTGCCCGTCGCGGTGGTGGGCGCGGAAGAGGCGCATCCCATTCTGTTCAAAATAGAGACCTTAGCCCGGGTGGTCGGTCTGCCCTTTGTCCCCGTGACCCCGACCTTTCCAGCGTTTGGTCCCCTCGGTCTTGTGCCGCTGCCCTCCAAGTGGTCGATCCGCTTCGGGGAGGCCATCGCGCTG
>DAIOWK010000120.1:0-9929 GCA_036758525.1 Myxococcota bacterium | reverse complement strand
CCTCGAAGCATCACCCGCACCAGGGTTCCCTGCGTAATACTCAAACTCGAAACGCGCATTGTCGGTCCGCAATCCCACCGGTCCATCGAAGGTCGCGATCTGGCTCCCCAGGGTTCCCTCCCACACGAGCCTACCATCGGCGATGAGCGTGAGATCATCGCCACGCAGTGCTGCACGGAGCCAATGAGATTCGCCGGGCTGGATCCTCGGGAGGTCTAGGTGACTCCGTGCCTTCATCGTCAGGTAGCCGCCCGCGTGACATTCCGCATGGGTGTGCTTGTCGGGGTTGCGCTTGAGGGAGACCGAAAACTTGGAATCCGGCTCGATGTGCCACATCGCATAGACCAGATTGCAGGTGTCCTGCGCCCGGAGCTTGAGGCCGATCTGACGGCGCAGCTCGCCGGAAGCAAGCGGCTTTGAGGCTTTGGTCGGCCCCAGGTAGCGGAAGCGAACCTCAGCGGTCTGGTCGGTCACGACCCGGACGATGGCCCGGGAACTTGGCGTCTCGATCCCCAGAAGCCCATCGGGAAGGGACGAGACGATCCCGTTGGTCACGCACAGCTGCTCCCTGCTGATCCGCTGGAGCGGCTCCTCCGGAGCCGCTTCCGCCGTTGCTTGTGTGACGGGGCAAGACAGGAGGGCGATCAGCACGCGGGTGGCCAGACCCGTACTCAAGGGCGGGCCATCCCAAGGAGTTTCAGCATGGCTCGCACGAGCGCTGCGCGCTGGCGGATCCAGCTCGCTCTTCGACGAGCCGCTTGCCGAGCTCTCCCGGTATGAGGCGTCTTCCTAAGGATGTGGGAGAAGGGCACGTTCTTCGATCCCGGCGAGGTTTTCTGCTGCGGGTGCAAACCCGCTTGCGGAGGATACCTTTGGCGTGGTGGGCCTGCCGCACACGGTCCGCGGCCGCGAATTCGGCGCGAGCAGGCGTCAGCGAACGCAGCGCCACAAGCGACGAGTCGCCTGGAGGCCATCATGACAGAGCCGTCCAATCCGGCGATCGCGTGCGATCTCAGCGCTCTCACGGCACGAGAGCGCACAACGCGCGCCGAGCTTGCCGCCAGGATCCGCTCGCTCGCAACCGAACTGGTCGAACTCGAGGATGGCTATGCGCTCCGGCTCGCGTCGGGACCCGAAGTGGCCCGCCACGCCCTCGAATGGATCCTCCTTGAGAGCCGCTGTTGCCCCTTTCTTCGAATGGAGCTCATCGTCGAAGCGGAACGTGGGCCACTCTGGGTTCGTTTGGGAGGAGCCGCCGGGGTCAAGGAGTTTCTGAAAGCCGCGGGACTCGGAGTCACGCAGCCTCGGCAATCCTGCGCATGTTAGAGAGCGTCCGTTCGGGAGTTGGGGTCCTTCGCAGGAACGGGGGCGATCTCGCCTGACCGAAGCCGGGGATACACCTCTCGCCGGCTCCCCACGCGACGAGTCCTCCCATGGCCCCGCAAATCGCGATGCCGCCCCTGCGGACGTCAAGCTGCTTCGCCGGTAGCTCGATGAGAGGAGCGAGCCGGGAGCGCCGATGCAGATTGCACTGGTCGTGGATGGTACGCGCGGAGATGTCCAGCCGATGCTCGTGCTTGGCCAGGCGCTTGCCGCCGGTGGTCACGCCGTACGCCTCTGTGCCCCGCCCGACTTTCGGGAGGCGACAGAGCGTGCGGGGCTCGAGTTCCGGGCGGTCGGCACGAATGTGCGCGCCTGGCTCGCACGCCATACACATGCCCTCGAGGGCAGGCCCATCCACGCTCTGCGCGAGATGATACGCTACGCGCGGGAGTGTCTCCGAGCGCAATTCGAGGCTCTTCCCGAAGCCACGAGCGGATCGGAGTACCTGATCGGCGCCGGAATCCAACTTGCTGGGCCTTCGCTCGCCGCGCTCCGGAGTGTGCCCTACACCTACATCGCCTATTGCCCGGCCCTCTTCCCCTCTGCCGAGCACCCGTCGATGGTATTGCCACACCAGACGCTCCCCGGCTGGGCGAATCGCCTTAGCTGGCGTGCCACGCGAGCCCTCTTGAACCAGGTATTCCTGGGAACCCTCGGCGAGTGGCGTGGGGAGCTGGGCCTCCCTCCGGTGCGAGATGTTCTTGACTACCTCGTGGGCGAGCGCCCCGCCCTGGCTGCGGATCACGAACTCGCGCCGCTTCCGTCAGACTGTGCGATCCCTGTGCGCCACATTCGAGCCTTCCAACCCCCGCCCGGGGATGCGTTGCCTGCAAAGCTCACCTCGTTTCTCGAGCAGGGGCCTCCACCCGTCTATGTGGGCTTCGGAAGCATGACGGACAGCGACTCCGCGCGTACGACGCGCGAGATCGCAAAGGCACTCTCCGCCGTCGGCTGTCGCGCGATCGTGTCGCGGGGCTGGGCCGGGCTCGGTGGAGTGCCGCTTCCCGAAGGCATGCTCGAAATCGGTGCAGTCTGCCACGTGCGTCTCTTCCCGCGGCTCGCAGCTGTTGTGCACCATGGAGGCGCGGGAACGACGACAGCGGCCGCGCGGGCCGGGATCCCGCAGATCCTGGTGCCCCACTTCGCAGACCAGCATTACTGGGGACGAAGGGTCGAGCTCCTCGGCATCGGGCCTCCTGCGATTCCGAAGAAGCGCTTCTCCTCTCAAGCCCTCGGGGCGGCGCTCAACGCCACTCTGGAGAACGAGATCGTGGCCGAGCGGGCGAGTGAACTCGCGACCCGCTTGCGAGCGCGCGCAGTGATCGATGTAGATCGTGTCCTCGGATCCTAGACCCTCGATTGCGGGCGGATTGCGCTGGAGGATCGATCACGAGCCCGTCCAGCCGCCGCCGGCTCCAAATTGATTCGCTGACCCTCACTCTGCGTCTCTGGGAGCTGCCGTCGCGGTCCCGCCCGATTCCGGGTAGCGCCAGAGGACCTCGCGCAGAACTCTCGGAAGAGGTCATGCGACTGCGGGTTCGCCCACACGCTCTCCAATGGTTCTCGCAAGCCCTGCGTTGGCACCGTTCGGTGGGGTGCTAGCTACTGACGGCTGTTGTGCGAAGTTTATGGGATTCCAATCCGGATGCTGTTGAACCCCCGATAGGAGAGAAGTGATGAAGGCCAGGCGTCTCCGCTTCCCCGACCCTAGAACCGCGGCGACGGCATGAGGGCGATTCCCGTCGTCGCTTGCGCTCTCCTGCTCGCCTCGTCCACGGCCCAGGCTCAAGTGGGGCTCACGAGCGGCGCCGCGCTCCTCACGTTGTGCGAAGAGCCGGCGCATCTGCCGGAGTGCACGCAATACATCGCAGGTGTTCTTGACGCGCATGGATATGACCTATCCCGGTTTGGATCTCGCCGGGATTTCTGCATCCCAGAAGACGTTACGACCGAGGAGCTCGAACGGGTCGTGGTGAAATGGCTCAAAGATCATCCGGACAAGCTCAGAATCACAGCCGCGAATTTGGTCTTCCTCGCTTTCGTGGATGCCTTCAAGTGCAAGGGAGATCGGGACTGAGCGTAGCTTTCCATTTCCATAGGCCCGGGACGCGAGATGCTTGGGGCTCCTGTTGCTCTTCGTGAGAAATCTGATGCGGCGGATGTACATGTACACCCAGACGAGTAAGGTCAGCAACATCATCGCGAAGAGGGAACCGAAGCTTGCAGTTTGCGCCATGCTTCCCTGTGCCTGAAGGCGTGCGGATCGATCTCAAAGACCGCTGTTTGCCATCGCGAGGAATGACGAGCGGCGCGGCGCACGTTCGCGACCGCCCCCCCTGGGCCCGCAAGACGCGCATCCCCCGAGTCTCACGCTTCCTCCCAGACAGTGTCAGGTGTTCGATAAAAGGAACGCGGCTTTCCAGGCCACAGCCCGTGGAATCCCGGGCAGTGGCTCCTGCGCGCTGGCCTGTACCGTGCCAATTGGTCTCGCTTTCAGCTTCAAAATGTGGCCTCGAGTCTCGCGATCCCCTCTCCTTCCGCGCGGTGTGCCCAGAGCGCCGTGGCACCGTTCCTGCACTCGCGTCCCCCCGCTTTCTCGCAGCGCAGGGGGAAGTCTGGCGTGGAGGCCGCAGCATTGGCGGACAGAAGAAACTCTCGAGAGCTGTACGACATGGCGGTGGTGCGCGGTTTTGCCATCTCCACACTGGTATGGGGGATCGTGGGGATGAGCGTGGGCCTTCTGGCCGCGCTCCAGCTCGCCTGGCCAGAGCTGAACTTGCCCCCATATCTCCACTTCGGGCGTATCCGGCCCATCCATACCAACGCCGTCATCTTCGGCTTCACCCTCGGCGTGGTGTTCACGGGCAGCTACTACGCCGTTCAGCGACTGTGCCGGGTGCGACTCTTCTCCGATGCGCTTTCGCGCGCACACCTTTGGCTGTGGAATGCAATCATCGTGGGTGCGGCCCTCTCGCTGGCTGCCGGATACACGACGTCCAAGGAGTACGCGGAGCTCGAGTGGCCGCTCGACATCGCCGTCGTGGTGATGTGGGTGATCTACGCCGTGAACTTCTTCGGCACGATCGCGCGGCGACGCGAGAAGCCGATGTACGTAGCGCTCTGGTTCTGGATCGCGAGCATCCTCACGATCGCCATGCTCTATATCTTCAACAACCTCGAGCGGCCGGTTTCGCTGTGGAAGTCGTATTCGATTTACGCCGGTGTTCACGACGCAAACATCCAGTGGTGGTACGGGCACAACGCCGTGGGCTTTCTGCTCACGACTCCGATCTTGGGCCTCATGTACTACTTCCTGCCCAAGCAGGCGGGAAGGCCGATCTACTCCCACCGGCTCTCGATTCTCCACTTCTGGTCCCTGATCTTTCTCTACATCTGGGCGGGTCCGCACCACCTCATCTATTCGCCCCTTCCGGATTGGGCTCAGTCCCTGGGCTCGGTCTTCTCGATCATGCTGATCCTCCCTTCCTGGGGGGGGATGTTGAACGGTCTTTTGACCCTGCGCGGCGCGTGGAACAAGCTCCGCACGGACCCGCTGCTCAAGATGTTCGCAGTGGGTCTCACGTTCTACGGCATGAGCACCTTCGAAGGACCGATGATGGCGATCAAGACCGTGAACTCCCTCTCTCACTTTACCGACTGGACGATCGGCCATGTGCACTCGGGAGCCCTCGGCTGGGTGGCGCTTACCTCCTTCGCGACTCTCTACTACGTCGTGCCCCGGCTCTGGCATACCGAGCTCTACAGCGTTCGCCTGGCTGAGACACACTTCTGGGTGGCGACGCTCGGAATTGTTCTTTATGTGACGCCGATGTGGATTGCGGGCGTGACGCAAGGCCTCATGTGGAGAGCGGTGAACCCGGATGGAAGCCTTGCCTACACCTTCATCGAAACACTCGCCGCGATTCACATCTACTACGTAATTCGTGCGGTGGGTGGCGCGCTCTTCCTCTCGGGCGCCCTCCTCATGTTCTACAACGTTCTGCGTACAATCCAGCAAGGCACCTCGGAAGTCCCCGCGCCGAGTGCCCGCCCTGCCGTCGCCGTCGCGGGAGGCAACTGATGGCCTGGGAGTGGCACCGACCGCTTGAAGCCAAGCAGCTCACCCTTTCCGTTCTCGCCTTTTTGGCCGTGGCGATCGGCGGGCTCGTCCTGCTCATCCCACCCTACTTTCTCCAGGGCACGATCGAGCCGATCGCCGGCGTGAAGCCCTACAGCCCGCTCGAGCTCGAGGGCCGGGACCTCTACATCCGCGAGGGGTGCAACAACTGCCACAGCCAGGAGGTTCGGCCCTTCAAGACGGAGACCGACCGCTACGGACCGTTCTCGATGGCGGGCGAGGGCATCTACGACCGGCCCTTCCTCTGGGGCTCAAAGCGTACGGGGCCCGACCTCGCGCGGGTGGGCGGAAAGTACCCAGATTCGTGGCACTGGATCCACCTGATCAATCCACGCCAGATCGAGCCGCGCTCCAACATGCCGCCCTTCGCCTTCCTGACGAGCTCCGAGCTCGACACATCCCTCACCCAGCGCAAGCTCGAAGTGCTGCGCAGCCTCGGAACGCCTTACAGCGACGACGAGATCCAAAACGCCGTGGTCTCGCTGCGTCGGCAGTCCGACGAGGTCGCCGCCGCACTCCGCAAGGACGGAGTGCAGCTCTCCGAGACCGGCGCTCACAGTGAGGCAATCGCGCTGATCGCGTATCTCCAGCACCTGGGCCGCGACATCGGTTGGCGCGAGAAGCCCGTCTCGACTGCGAGTCTCGGAGAGAACCCGTAATGGACTACGTGGCGCTCTACAAGCTAGGCAGGCTTGCGCTGCTGGCGCTCGCCCTCGTGGCGATCGCGTTCTACGTGTTCTCTCGAAAGCGGCGCAAGCGGCTCGAACTCCCCGCGCGGCGCATGCTGGAAGAGGACGACGAATGAAGACCGAGCATCCGCCCGAGATCGCAGAGCTCCCCCGAGCCGACAGCAAAGAGCATGACGGGATCAGCGAAGAGGACAACAAGATTCCGACATGGTTCAATGCTGCGTTTATCGGGACAATCGTCTTTGCCTTCTGCTACATGATCTACTATACGGCTACCGGCTGGAGTGCGCGCGGCCAGTACGAGGCCGAGGTGGCGGCGGCAAAGTCAGCCGCACAAACCGCCCAAGCAAGCGAGCCCACCACGAATCCCTACCACCGGAACGCTGCGGCGATCGCTGACGGGAAGGTCGTGTTCGAGCAAATCTGTGCCGCATGCCACAAGCCCGACGGATCCGGGCTCGTGGGCCCGAGCCTCATCGATCCGTATTGGAAGTACGGCAACGCGGATTCTGACCTGTTCAAGACGGTGATGTATGGACGACCGGGAGGCATGCCCGCGTGGGGCACGCAGCTCGGGGCCGACAAGGTCTGGCGCGTTCTCGCTTATGTCGAGACCCTGCCCAAGTCGAGCGTTCCGGGGCTTGGTTCACCGGGCTACCAAGCCCCGGGGGCACCCGCGCCGCCCCCTCCGAGCGGTTAGGGGACGACGGTGTGGAGCGCTCGCCCCGTTGAAGGTGTCTTCCGCCGCCTGCGTTGGGCAGCCGACGGTGTTCTGATCGCGATCCTGCTTGTCATCCCCTGGGTCGAGATCCACGGCGAACCGCTCATCCGCCTCGATGTACCCGGGCGCAAGTTTCATGTGCTCGGGCTCGTGATCTTTCCCCAGGAACTCTACTTTCTGTGGCTCATCGTCGTAGGCCTTGCGCTCGCGCTCTTCTTTTTTACGGCCCTGGCGGGCCGCCTCTGGTGCGGTTGGGCGTGCCCGCAAACCGTCCTCACGGACGTGTATGCCGCGGTCGGTCGATGGATCCAGGGCTGGGGCGCAATGGTGCCCCCGCACGTGGCCCTCTGGCGCAAGGTTGCGACCCAGCTCGTATGGCTTTGCTTTGCGGGCTTTCTCGGCTTCCACTTGGTCGGCTACTTCGTCTCGCCGTACCGCCTCCTTGCCAATGCCCAATCGGGTGCGCTCACTTCGACGACCGCCGGTTTCCTGCTCGTCTCGACCGCGCTCGCGTACCTCGACCTAGCGTTCGTGCGTCAGACTTTCTGCAAGTACCTCTGCCCCTACGCGCGCTTCCAAAGCGTGCTCTTCGACCGCGATACGCTGGTGGTCGGGTATGACACGAAGCGCGGCGAACCGCGCGGCAAACGCGGCACGACGACAGGAGACTGCGTCGACTGCGGCCTGTGCGTCGCCGTCTGTCCCACGGGCATCGATATCCGCAACGGCCTTCAGCTTGAATGCATCGCATGCACGCAATGCATCGATGCGTGCAACCGCGTGATGGAGCATCTCGACCGGCCGCGAAATCTGATCGGGTACCGCTCGCTCGTCGCGCTGGAGCGGGTGCGCGCGGCGCGTCTCTTGCGGCCGCGCGTCATGCTCTACGGGGTGCTCCTTGCGGGGATCATCGCTGTCTTCGTGGGCGCCATTGCGGCGCGCAAGCCGCTCGACCTGCAGGTGGCGCACAACCAGAGCCTCCTCTTCGGCTCAGCGGCCGACGGCCGTGCATCGAACGCCTTCGTCCTCCACATCCAAAACCGCGACCGAGAAGACCATGATTACAGGATCCGCCTCGACGCCCCCCGTGGCTTCGAGCTGGTGGCGGGTGTGAATCCCATTCGCGTCCAAGCGACCAGCGCGCTCGAGGCACGCGTTTTCGTCCTGGCGGAGCGGGACGGCCAGGAGAGTGATCGGGCGATGGCCTCGGGGGAGCAGGGGCTCGGGTTCGTATTGGAGCGGACGGACGATACGCGCCAACGCATCGTACGCAACATCAGCTTTCTCTACCCGCCCGGGAGTGTCGGAGCCGGCAGTGCCCGCTAAAGCCGCCGAGCTGAGCGTCCGCGAGGGCCGCCCGCGGTATGAGCCCTGGCCCTGGGCAATCGCGGGCTCTTTGCTCGCGATGGCCGTGGTGCTGGCCTGTTTCCTGTGGACGGCGATATCGCATCCCGACCCCGTTCTCGTGGACGACACCTATGCAGCGGGCCAGCGCTACAACGAAGAGCTCAAGGCCGCGAATCGAGCGGTGGCTCTTGGCTGGCAGCTCGACGTGCGCACGGCGCCCACGCCGCTCGGCTTTCGCGTCGCGATGCGCCTTGTGGACGCACAGGGGCACGCCCTCCGCGCGGACCATGCGAGCCTCCGCCGGGAGCGCCCGGCCCAGGGCGGTTTCGATCAGACCGTCGCTCTGAAATCCGGGGCGGATGGCTTCACCGCCGAGGTGCCGCTCCCGCTCCCCGGGCATTGGTGGCTAGAGGCCCGCATCGAACACGAAGGCTCGGCGCTCGTGCGCCGCATCGCAGTCGAAATGCCACGATGACAGCCGCGCCGGTCCATGACGCCCTCCTCGCGGAGACCGGGCTCCAGCTCGACGGTCTTCGCTGTGCGGGATGCGTGCATCGGGTCGAGCAGGCACTGCGCGCCCTCCCGGGTGTTGCGAGCGCGTCGGTGAGCTATGCGACCCATCGGGCATGGGTACAGCACGAGCGCAAGCGCATCGATGCGGCAGTCCTCGTTGCCTGCGTAAACAGCCTTGGGTATACGGCAACGCCCTACGATCCCGAGACGGTCGATCGTCCTGCGCGCGCCCACGCCCGAGAGGCGCTGGTACGCCTCCTTGTCGCCTCCGTCCTCGCCGCGAACGTCATGCTGGTCTCGCTCGCACTTTATTTTGGCACGGGCACGATCGACGAGACGACCCGCCGGGCACTGCGCTGGCTTGCGATCGCGCTCTCCATACCCTCCGTCACGTGGTGTGCGGTTCCCTTTTGGCGCGGCGCCTGGGTCGGTCTGCGGCGCCGGGAACTCACCCTGGATGTCCCCGTCGTGCTGGGCTTCGGAACGTCCTTTGTGGTCAGCATCATCGGGACGCTCGCGGAGACGAGCCATGTGTTCGCGGATTCAGCCTCGATGATCGTCTTCCTCATCCTGCTCGGACGGTCGCTCGAGGGTGGTGCCCGCGCACGAGCGGCGAGCGCCGTCGAGCGCTTCGTACGCCTTGCCCCAGAGACTGCGCAGCGCCGCACCGCGCAGGGCCTTGAGACTGTGGCTGCGACTTCGCTCGGGGTGGGTGACCTCGTGGTGGTGGCGCCCGGGCAAGCGATCCCCGCCGACGGGCGCGTCGAGCGCGGTGCGACGGAGGTGGATGAGTCGCTGCTCTCGGGCGAATCGGAGCCCGTCGTGCGCAGGCTTGGCGACTCGGTGACGGGTGGGACGCGCAACGTGCTGGAGGAGATCGAGGTCGTCGTCACCGCTCGAGTGGAGGCCGGCACGTTCGCGCGCATCGCGAGCCTTCTCGAGCGCGCTCAGGCCGAGCGCCCGCGCGTGCAACGCCTCGCCGATCGAATTTCAGGCGTATTTGCGCCGACCGTGCTGGTGGCTGCCGGCGGCACCGCCGTGGCCTGGACGCTCGCTGGAGCACCCCCGATCCAGGTCGCCCTGATCGCGGCCTCCGTGTTGATCGTGGCATGCCCCTGCGCTCTCGGCCTCGCGACAC
>DAIOWK010000119.1:0-10022 GCA_036758525.1 Myxococcota bacterium | reverse complement strand
ATTCGATTCCCTTCCAGACCTTCCAGAACGGCGATGCCCAGCTCGAGTTCATCGATGCGGTGCTGAGCCTGACCGTGACGCCGCACATTACCGCGGACAAGAGCATCATCATGAAGGTGGAGGTGACGCGAAACGCGCCTGACAACAGCGTGCCGACGCCGACGGGCTCGCCCGCAATCGCCAAGAACGAGGCCAAGACCGAGAGCCTTGTGGCGGACGGCCAGACGCTGGTGATCGGCGGAATCTACACCGTGGACAAGACGGAACAAGAATCCCGTGTGCCGTATCTCTTCAAGATCCCGATTCTCGGCAACCTGTTCAAGGAGCACTCGATCACCGACACCAGGAAGGAGCTCCTCATCTTCCTGACGCCGCGGGTGGTCGAGCATGCGGAGGTCGCCGGGTAGTCGGCGGTCGGGGATCGCTCAGAAACCGGGGGGGAGCCTGCGAGGGCTCCCCCCCGTCGCTTATACTTTGCCCTCGTGAGGACGATTTGGCTCGTCGGGATGATGGGCGCTGGGAAATCCGCAGTGGGCGCTCTCTTGGCGGCGCACCTCGGGCGTCCCTTCGTCGATACGGACGCGATGGTCGAGCGGATCGCCGGAACCAGTATTGCCGACCTATTCACGCGTGAGGGCGAGGCGGCCTTCCGCAAGCGCGAGCGTGAGGCGATCGAGAATATTGCCGGGGGCGGTCTCGTCGTGGCATTGGGGGGAGGGGCGATCGCCCAGCCCGGCGCGTGCGCGCGGCTCGGGGGAAGCGGAACGATCGTTTATTTGCGCGCCACACCAGAGACCCTGCTGGGCCGGATTGGCGATACCGCAGACCGACCGCTTCTCCACGGTGTTTCCGGGAAGGATCGGCTTCGGCGCATCGCCGAACTCCTTTCCGAGCGCAGTTTCTGCTACGAACAGGCTGCGATCGTGGTGGATACAGACGCGCTCGAGCCCCACGAGGTGGCGGAGGCGATCTTGGGCCGCCTGGGTGGCTCCCCGTGAGCAAGGATAAGGGAGGGGCACGACGATTCGCGACGGTGCCGGTCGCGCTCGGTGACCGAAGCTATCCCATCCACATCGGCTCTGGGCTTCTCGGCTGGCTCGGTGGCGAGATCGCTCGACACACCAAGGCCACACGAGCGGCGGTTGTCACGGTTCCCGCGGTGGGTCGGCGCTACGCGGGAAGGCTCCTGCCTTCGCTCCGGGAAGCGGGTCTCGAGACGGGCCAGATCGCCGTCCGCGACGGTGATTCGCACAAGAACCTGCGCGAGGCGGCGCGCCTTTACGACGCCCTGCTCGATTTCCGCGCCGACCGTGCGACCGTGGTGGTGGCCTTGGGAGGCGGTACCGTGGGAGACCTTGCAGGCTTCGCGGCGGCGACCTTCCTGCGCGGATTGCCTTTCGTGCAGATACCGACCACCCTACTCGCGATGGTCGATGCGAGCGTCGGCGGGAAGGTCGGGGTGAACCTCCCGCGCGGCAAGAACCTGGTGGGTGCATTTTACCAGCCGAGGCTCGTGGGAATCGACATCGACACTCTCGCCTCGTTGCCCGTGCGCGAGCGCGCCGCGGGCCTCGCCGAGGTGATCAAGGCCGGCCTTCTCTGGGATGCGGCATTCTTCGAGCAGCTCGAGGGCAATGCAGAAAACGTCCTCCGGCTCAAGCCCGAGGTTCTCCTTCCCACCATCGAACGAGCCTGCGCGATCAAGGCGGAGATCGTGGCGGAGGACGAACGCGAGTCGGGTCGGCGCATGCTCCTCAACCTGGGACATACCTTGGCCCACGCGATTGAATCGCTTTCTCGCTATCGAGGGATTCTTCACGGGGAGGCCGTTGCAATCGGCATGCTCTTCGCAGCCCGGCGCTCCGAGGCGCTCGGCCTCTGCCCCCCGGGAGTCGCGGGAAGGGTCGAACGGTTGCTCGGCCGGCTTGGCCTTCCCACCGATCTCCCGCCCTACCCGAGGCGAGCTTATCTCTCGGCGCTTCGTGTCGATAAGAAGAGACGGGACGCTCGGATCCAATTCGTCGCGCTGCGCGCCGTGGGTCGCGCCGAGACGGTTCCGCTGACACCCGCCGAGATCCTTCCGGCCGGTGAGTGATTTGCCAGGGGAGGGGGTGTGGAGGAGTTCAATATCGATTCCGCGGGCGAGGCCAGGGCGTCGAAGCATGGGGCCCGAGGCGTCAACTCCGGGGGAGCCAGCGACGAGGTGGCCGCGCTGATCACAGCGGGCGCCGCTGATCCGGCCTCACCCGCTGCCGTGGCTCTGGCGGATGCTTGGCGCCGCGCCGGTCGGGCGGACGAGGCCGTGCGCGTCGCTCGGGAAGCTCTCCAGCACCAACCCGAATCCATGTCCGCGCGCGTGGCACTCGCTCTGTCGCTCCTCGATCTCGGAAAGCCAGGGGAAGCGCGGGGCGAGCTCGCGCGGGCCTTCGATGCATCGCCCGAGCGGGCCCTCGGTCGCGCAGCCCTCGAGCGCGTGGTCGCGGAGGCCGCGCTTCGGCGGGGCCCGCCCGCATCCCTGCCCTCCTCGCCGCCCGCGCCGGCGCAGCCGCTTGAGCTGCTCGACGAAATTGGCGGGGATGAGTTCGACCGCGCCTTCGACGCAGCGGAGTCCGAGGCGGAGGGCGTGATCGATGCCAATCAAGTGGCGGAACAAGCCATCCGCGCCGTCGAACAAGGTGCGTCCGAGGACCTCGTTTCGGCGCCGGAATCTCCATTTGCGACCGCGACGATGGCAACTCTTCTCGAACGACAGGGCCACGCCGCCGAGGCGCGCGCCGTGCGCGAACGCGCGGTGGCCAGGCCGGACGAGAGCAATCGCACCATCGAGCCCGCGCGCCACGCGGTGAGCGACCTAACGGCTCGAGACCGGGCGCGCATCTTGGCCACCCTCGAGCGCTGGCTCGAGAACCTGCGAAGGGGAGCTGCATGAGCTTCAGATCGATTCTCCAGACCATCGTGGATGGTTGCGGCGGCGGCCTGGGCGCCGCCCTCATGGGCAACGACGGAATCCCGATCGAGCAGGTCAGCGCCGGCAAGGGCGCACCGGCCATGCCCGGCGACGATGTGGGTGCAGCGGGTGTCGAGTTCGGGCGGATCCTGGATGAGATCCGCAAGGCGTCTGACGCCCTCGGAGGCGGCGCGCTGACCGAAACCGTTGTAAGCCTTGCGCACTTCAGCCTCATCCTGCGTCACATCGATGACGACACCTTTCTTGTGTTGGCTCTTGCCCCGGATGGCAACCTCGGAAAGGCGCGCTATCTGATCCGGCGTCATTTGCTCGAGCTGCGCGAGGAGCTGTAGCCGGCCAGCGAGGCAGCCTTCTCCCGCTTGCAGACCGAGCGCCGGAGGTCGTCGTGTCCGAGCCGCTCCGCGTCCTGGTTGTGCATGGACCCAACCTGAATCTGCTGGGCTCACGTGAGCCCGAGATCTACGGGACGACAACGCTCGATGAGATCAATGCTTCGCTTACGGCGCAGGCAAAGGAGACCGGCGCAGAGCTAGAGTTCTTCCAGTCGAACCACGAGGGAGCCCTGATCGACCGCATCCAAGAGGCGCCCGCCTTCGCTGACGGAATCGTGATCAACCCCGGCGGTCTCACGCACACAAGCGTCGCGTTGCGCGACGCGTTGTTCGCAACCTCTCTTCCCGTGATCGAGGTGCACCTCTCGAACATTCACGGCCGAGAAGAGTTTCGCCGCCACTCGTTCATCTCCGGGATCGCCCGTGCCGTGGTCGTTGGTTTCGGCGCATACGGCTATGCACTGGCGCTGGACGGGCTCCTGCACGTGCTGCGCCTCGCCAAACAGGAGTGAGCCTCCAACCTCGCTGCCTCCGGCTGCTGCGCGACGGCTCGGCTTCGGGACCCTGGAACATGGGCCTCGACGAGGCGCTCCTGCGCAGCGCGCGCGCTGGGGCTGCGACGCTCCGGCTCTATACGTGGGACGGCCCCTGGCTCTCCTTCGGCTACGGCCAGGGTGCGGATCCACTCCGCGTCGCGCGCTGCCAGGCCGCAGGAGTAGGCCTCGTCCGTCGGGCAACAGGCGGTGCTGCCGTGCTTCACGGAGGAGATCTCACCTACGCAGTCGCCGCCCCGGCGAGCGCACTACCGCCGGGTCTCGCCGCAGCGTATCGCCTTGTCTCGGGTGCCTTGATCGAGGCGTTGCGAGGCGTGGGTGTGGACGCATGGCGCAGCGTCCGATCGGAGCTCACGAGGGCTCCGGAGCGCCCTTTCGACTGTTTCCTCGAGCCGGCGGCTGACGAGATCTGCGCGGGCCCCATTCCGAACCGCAAGCTCGTAGGAAGCGCGCAGCGGCGGGTGGGAGGGGCGCTCCTCCAGCACGGAAGCATCCGGCTCGCCCCGGATCCCCCATCCACAGTCTTGGCCGCGGGCCTTTCGCTGGGGGCTGCGACGAGTCTTGGGGAGCTCGGCTGTTCCGCCGATATAGAACAGATTGGGAGTGGCCTCGCCCGTGCGCTGGCGAGCCTTCTTGGGCTTCCGCTTGAGGTCGACGAGGCCTCCCCGGCGGAGCGGCAATGCGCCCTCGCACGAATGCGCAGCCACTCCTCCGATCCCCTCGCTCTACCAGCGCCCCTCGGAGAGCTGCCCTCAAGGGGGCTTTCAGCCGGCCGATAGATCACAGAGAGGGGGACTCGGCTCCCTCGGCTCCCCCATCGCGAGGCTGAGGGGTCCTTGGCGATAAATAAGCGCAAGATCCTTGAAACGGCGCAGAAATTCCTTCAGAAGGGCTCCCTTGATAAGGCGCTGAAGGAGTATCAGACCCTTCTTCAGGCGGATCCTCGCGACAGCAATTCCCGTCTAAAACTGGGGGATATTCACCTCAAGCTGGGTCAGAAGGACGAGGCGATCGCGGCCTATCTCAAGGTCGCCGAGCAGTTCATGAAGGACGGCTTTGATGCGAAGGCCGTCGCGCTCTACAAGCAGATCACGAAAATCGATGCCAATCGCTCAGACGTCCAAGTGCCGCTGGCCGAGCTTTACCAACGGCTTGGCCTCACGTCCGAAGCCATGGCGGCGCTCCAGACTGCGGCCGATGCCTATCACCGCGAAGGACGCAAGCGCGACGCACTTGAACTCCTGCGCAAGATGGCGACGCTCGATCCAACAAACACGACGAGCCGCATGAAGATTGCGGAGCTGCTCCGGCAAGCAGGGCTCAAGGACGAGGCGGTCGTCGAGTACGAGGAAGTGGCGGCCGAGCTCGCGCGCCACGATGAGACCGAAGGTCTGATTCAGGTCTATGAGCGAATCTTGGAATTGGATTCGAGTCGCGCGACGGCCCTCGTCGGGCTCGCCCGCGGTCTGATCGCCAAGGGGCAGGCTGACCGCGCAGAACCCTTCGCAAAGCGCGCGACGGAACTGAAACCAGACTCGACGGATGGCTTCGAGATCCTCGCCGAGGCCTATCGCGCCAATGGCCGCGTCGAGGAGCTCGAACCCGTTTACCGCAAGCTCGCCGACTTGTATCGCACACACGGCGATGAAGATCGTGCGCGAGAGATCTTGCAACGCTTTGTATCGGCCGAGCCGCTTCAACTCGATGAGTCCGGCCTTCAGGCCGCGCCGACGCCTCAGGAGAGCGAGCCCGACGTGCTCGACGATACGCCCCTCCCCCGCGGCGGGCCCTCCGATCGCGGCGGAGATCAGCAGGAGGACGACGCGGTCTTCTTCGAGACCGCTGCCCCGGTGCCGCAGCCTGAGATTGACGTGGAGCAAGTCCTGGCGGAGGCAAGCGTTTATCTCCGCTACGGCAAGCACGACCGCGCGATCGCTGGCTTGGAGACGGTTCTCTCACGCGAGCCGGAAAATCGCGCAGCGCTCGAGAAACTCGGTGAGGTCCTTTCCCAGTCTGGCGATCTCTCGCGGGCGGTTGCCGTCTGGACCCAGGCAGCAAAGGTGGCACAGGCCGAAGGTGACAGTGCCGGTGTGTCGTTGCTGCGGGATCGGATCGAGGCCATTGCACCGGGGAAGGGCGCAGCCATTGACACAGGACCGGCAAAGCCCGGCGCATCCTCCGCGCCCGTAGCGCCCCTCGGGCCACGAGAACCTGCGGAGGCCGAGTCGAGCGATCCCTTCGCCGACGTCGACGTCGATCTCCACGGCTCCGAAGGCGCGCTTGGCGACGCCGCGGAGGGCAATCCCCCGAGCGACCTCGAGATCGACGTCGGTTCGGACCTCCTTGGCGAGGATCTCCCGCCTTCACTCGATCCGCCGGAGGAGGAGGCGTCCGAGTTCGAAAAAACCGTCGCGGCACGCGGGGCCGACCTTGGCAAGGGAAATGACACCCACGTCTCGGTCAGTGCGGGAGCCGCATCCGGGGAAGAAGAAGCCGAGGCCGGTGGATCCGGTGGCTCATCGACAACCCCGCAGCAGATCGTCGAGGACCTCGAGGAGGGCGAGTTCTACTTCCACCAAGGTCTCCACGACGAGGCAACTGCGGTCTACAAGCGGGTCCTCGTTGCCGCTCCGAACCATCCGCAGGCGCTGCTTCGGCTCGGTGAGATCGCTGCGGCCCGCGGTCAAGACCCCGCTGCATCCTCCGTCGCGGGCGCGAAGACGGCGAAGGTGGCGGTCACTCCTGCAGCATCGAAGCGCGGCAAACTGGAGGAGACCGACCCCTCCCTCGGCGAGGAAGGCGCGCCGTGGAGCGGAAAGGCTCCGCAAGGCAAACCGGACTCCAAGACAACGGCAGAGGATGCGGACTTGCAGCAGACCGACTCCCAGGAAGTGTCGGTGGATCTCTCGGACCTCATGGGCGACGAGGATCTTGAGCCGTCTTCCCTCGGTTCGGAGCACGCCGACGACTCTGCTGAACTCTCGGCTCCAGACCTTGGTGGCGAATCGTCCGTGGATGAGACAGCGAACGGCAGCGGGACGATCGGGGATACAGATCCCGACCTCACAGGCGCGGTCGAGGATGAAACAGAACCGGATGTCCCGAGCGCGCCGACGACAGCCCCGGCGGAGGAGTCGTCGTTTGATCTCGCCGCTGAGCTCTCCGAGGTGTTCGCCGACGACGACCGCAGAACGAGCGGGTCGTCGGGGAGTCTCGATGATGGCTTTGCGGCGGTCTTCCGCGAGTTTAAGCGCGGTGTGCAGCGGACCGTGAGCCAGGGCGACTATGAGACGCATTACGACCTTGGCATCGCTTATCGCGAGATGGGCCTGCTCGAAGATGCGGTGGGCGAGTTCCAGCTGGCGAGGGAATCACCCACGCGCCGCATGGATTGCCTCCACATGCTGGGGCTCTGCGCGATCGATCTGAAGCGCCCGGAAGAAGCAGTTGCACACTTTGAGCGGGCCCTTTCTCTGCCCGATGTTCCCGATTCGCAGCAGGTGGCCCTGCGATTTGATCTGGGCCGTGCATTTGCGGAAATGGGGGATCGCGCTCGAGCCCGCACGGCCTTCGAAACGGTCGCAGCCCTCGACCCCGAGTTCCAAGACGTCGGCGACCGACTTGCCGAACTCAACGAGCCTGATTCTGCAGTCTCCTCGGAGAGAAGCGACGAGACGTCAGATCTGCTCGATTCACTTGGCGAGGAAGACTCCGGCGTGAGCCTCGACGACGAATCGGCCGCCGGCTCGAACCTACCATCCGAGAACTTCGAGTCGTTCGATGACCTCATCGCGGAGGCCGAATCCGAACACGAGCCCGCTACGGAGCCGCAAGCCCAAGCCGAGCCAGCGCGTCCGGGACGTTCGGTGCCTGAAGAGAAGGCTCAGGCCACCGGATCATCCAAGGGCGCGGGGCGGGCCGCAGCCACCCGTGGCGAGACGCAGGCGCCGCCGGATCCGCCGGCTCCTGCTCCGGGTCCGAACCAGGGCACAGCGCCTACGCCGCCGCGCCGTCGCAAGATCTCTTTCGTGTAAGGGGGCGTTGTGGAGCACCTCAGACACTTTGGACTCGCCCAAGATCCGTTTCAGAATGACCCGTTGGCGCGCCTCTACTTCGCCAGCCGCGAACATGCGGACGCTGAGCGACGTCTGCTTCGCGGCGTTCGGCAGGGCAAGAGCCTGGCCGTTCTGCTCGGCGAGCACGGTTCCGGCAAAAGCACGATCGCCCGACACCTGCTGGATAGCCTTGAGGAGGAGAAGTTCGAGGCGAGCATGATGGTGATCCTTCAGGGGGAGACCGGCTCCAACTGGTTCCTTACGCGGATCGCGCGTCAGCTCGGGATCGACGAGCCGACAGCCGAGCGTGGGGGACTCGTTACCCAGATTTTCAGTCGCCTCGTGGAAGTCCGTGACGAAGGAAGGCACTCTGTCATGTTGGTTGACGGAGCCCATCAACTCCGTGTGCGAGAAGATCTGGGCGAACTGAAGGCCCTACTGCATCTCGAACACGACGAGCGACATCTCCTCACGGTGGTGCTGGTAGGATTGCCAGAACTTGGGGAGCGCATTGCGGCTGATTCGGCCCTGGCGCAACGCGTCGAGGTGCGTGTCGCGCTTTCTGGCCTCGACGTCTCGTCCACCGGCGAATATGTCGCTCATCGAGTGCGGGCCGCTGGGGGCGACCCTCGGATTTTCGAGCCCGCGGCCGTAGCGGCGCTCTGTGGTGCGGCGCGGGGCCTTCCTCGAATCGTGAATACCCTGGCTGACAACGCGCTCTTCGAGGCCCACCTGGTGGGACGCCGGACCGTTAGCCCCATGGACGTGGCGCGTGCGGCGCAGGACTTGGGAATTTCAACTCCAGGGGCCGCCGGAGACGCCACTTCGCCGTCCACCGTCCGCTCCGCAGAATCCCCTGCTCCGAGCGCGTTGCCCGAGACGTCACGGCCGGCGGCCCGACCAGGCTCGGCACCTCGCGCCGCCATCGAGCCCGAAGCTGAGGTGGCACCGATTTTCGACTCGAGCGGTCTTGCTGCCGACCCCTTCCGGGGCCCTGGCGACCTGCCAGACGATGGGCCCCCGAAGGAGGAGGAAATCGACGGCCTCTTTGTGGACCTCATCGACGAAGAGCGCTGAGACGCCTGGGACTTGCTCGCGGCATCACCGCGTGCCACTCTGAGTACGACGCGGGAATAGCTCAGTTGGTAGAGCATCAGCTTCCCAAGCTGAGGGTCGCGGGTTCGACTCCCGTTTCCCGCTCCAGGATTCGCCAGGCCCGGCAAGCATTTAGGCTGCCGGGTCGTTTTCGTTCTTGGACGCGGATGCGCCTTTGTGTGCCGGTAGTGTGCCAATCCTGCTGTTCTCTCGGTCGGAGTTAGTTTTGACCTCCGCTCGTCAACATCATGTCGTCCCGGAATTCTACCTTGCAGGCTTCACCGATACCGGGGAGCGCGACGCGCCGCTCATCGCGCTGGACCTGATGGACGGCGGGACGTTCCTTGGCAGTCCACAGAAACTTGGGCGTCACCGCGACTTCTATAGGGTAGAGCTGCCCGAGATTCCCCAGGACTTCGTGGAGAAGGAGGTTCTTGCCAAGCTCGAAGGAGAGGCGCGCCGTGTAATCGCCGACATTGCTCGATCGAACCAGCTACCGAGGGGCGACGATCTCGAACTCACGATGCACTTCATTGCAGTCATGGCCCTTCGTGTTCCCGGATGGCGATCTGCCTATACAGAGCCCATGGGGCGAGTTATGGGGGACGTTCTCCGACTGGCGCTCGAAACCCAAGGACGGTGGAATCGCGAGCGCGAGCGGATGCGTCACGCGACGGGTCAGGAATTACCAAATGTGACCTATGAGGAAATGCGCGAGTACGCCAACGGTTGCGAGCCTGCCACCGTAGAATTTCATTCCAATTTCCACGTTGGGTTGATGCTGGAGATGTATCCCAAACTCGCTCAAATGCTCATCCGACGCCAGTGGCTACTTATTGTTTCGGATGGAGAGGTCGGCGACTTCCTAACGTCGGACCGTCCTGTAGCCGTTGAGTAGAATGCGACAGTTGACCATCGCTTTCACCAGCCCGGGTTCGGGGTTGGTAACACAATCGTGACTGTGCCACTAGATCGTCATCATGCTCTTCTTGGATGTTTCGAAGGTGCAAGCGGCGTC
>DAIOWK010000118.1:0-10065 GCA_036758525.1 Myxococcota bacterium | reverse complement strand
TCGAATGCGCTCGTTGACTCGGGTGGTGTCCTTCTTGACTTCCGCGATGCGAAGTACCTCCTGCGAGACCGGGGTCTAAGCGCGCCGCGTGGCGATCTCGTCGGCCAGCTGCGCTACGAACGCGTCCACGGGGATGGCCGCCAGAGGCTCGTTCGAGCCATGCCGGCGGCGCGGAGTGACCGTCCCATTCGTCTGCTCCTGATCCCCTACCACAACCATTCGCGGGATCTTCTGGATCTCCGCCTCACGAATTTTGAAACCGAGTTTCTCGTTGCGAGCATCGAGCTCCGCACGGATGCCAGCGCTGCGAAGCGCGCTCTCGACCTTGCGGCCGTACTCGATGTGCCGTTCGGATACCGGCAACACGACAGCCTGCACAGGCGCGAGCCAAAGCGGAAAGTCGCCCGCGGTGTGTTCCAAGTAGATCGCGATGAACCGCTCGAGCGACCCCAAGACCGCACGGTGCAGCATGGCGGGCTGGTGCTCCGCGCCATCGCGTCCGACGTAACGCAAGCCGAAGCGTCCCGGCATGGCCATGTCGATCTGCATGGTCGATAGGGTCCAGCTCCGGCCGAGCACGTCCAGGAAGTCGAACTCGACTTTTGGTGCGTAGAACGCAGCCTCGCCGTATTTGATGCCGCACTCGTAGCCAGCCCCGCGTACCGAAGCGATCAGCGCCTGCTCCGCGCGGTCCCACTCGCCCGGATCGCCGAGGAAGCGTTCCGGCCGCGTCGAGACGGAGACCTTGACCCCCGAGATCCCGAGGTCGCGGTAGACCTCAGCCGTCATCGCGAAGAAGCGCTCGATCTCCTGCGGCACCTCTGCCGGCTCGCAGTAGATGTGGGCGTCGTCCTGGGCCATGGCCCGTACGCGGGAGAGCCCTGTGAGCGTACCGCTGCGCTCGTTCCGATGGAGCCGGGAGAACTCGGCGAAGCGAAGCGGGAGATCGCGGTAGGAGCGCTTGCGCGAGAGATAGAGCCGGCAGTGGCCCGGGCAGTTCATGGCCTTTACGCCGAGCTCCTCCCCTTCATCGCCCTCGAACCAGAACATGTCGTCGTGGAACTCGTAGTAGTGGCCGGAGGTCTGGAAGAGTTCGGCGCGAAAGAGTTGCGGCGTCATCACCTCCTGGTAGCCGTACTTCGGATAGAGCGAGCGAACGTAGGCGACAAGCCCATTGTAGAGCGTCATCCCCTTCGGGTGGTAGAAGGGTGAGCCTGGTGCGAGTGCATCGATGTGGAAGAGGTCGAGCTCCTGTCCCAAGCGGCGATGGTCTCGACGCTTCGCCTCCTCGAGGCGCGCGAGGTGCTCGTCGAGCTCCTTTTGCGAGGCGAAGGCTGTCCCGTAGATGCGCTGAAGCATGGGGTTGCGTTCATCCCCACGCCAATAGGCACCGGCCACTTCAAGCAGCTTGAAGGCGCCGATTTGACCGGCGTGCTGGACGTGGGGGCCTCGGCACAAATCGACGAAATCCCCATGTCGAAAGAGCGTAATCGGCTCCCCTTCCGGGATATCGTCGATCCGCGAGACCTTGAGCTCCTCGCCCATGGCACCGAATAAGCGCTTCGCCTCCGCGCGGGAGACCTCTTCTCGCAAGAACGGTGCGTCCTCGGCCAGGATTCGCTTCATCTCGGCCTCGATCCGCTCGAGGTCCTCCGGCGTGAACGGGCCTTCGGTCAAGAAGTCATATTGGAACTTTTCGCTGTGATCCGTCCGACCGACGTCGATCTGCACGGCCGGGAAAAGATGTTTCACCGCGTTGGCCATCACGTGCTCGGCGGAGTGGCGCAGCACCTCACCACCCTGCGGGCTCTTCGCGGTTACGATCTCAAGGGCGACGTCATTGGTGAGCGGGCTGCGCAGATCGACCAAACGCGGCGCCTGCGACGGCGGGGCAGCCAGCGGACGCACGCGCCCTGCCAGCGCGGCACGCGCGAGGCCCTTTCCGATGCGCTCGGCGACAGCGAGAACGGTGGAACCCGCCGGCAGCGTGAGCGTCTTGCCGTCGGGCAGACAAACCGAGATCTCGCTCATGTCCGCGGGAGGTGCATCTGGTTGGAACTACTTGCCTTTGCTGGAGGTCGAGCGTGCCTGTCCGCTCGACCATGATTGGTAGGCACGGGCGGGGATTGAACCGCAGACCCCCACCCTGTCAACGAAGAGCCGCCATTCGCAAGGGGCTGATTCTGTTTGATTTCAGGGACTTGCGCAACCCCTCGCGGACCGCAATTGAGAGATTCTGGAGCGCAGTTCGCCCAGAGCTACCCCACCCTCCGATCCCTCTCTTTGCTAGGCTGCCCGCCTCCTCCCCCACCTGGTTTTCCGATGGACGCAGCCCTTGCTGCGTGGGGTAAGGGCCACGGGAAGGGGAGCCGTGCCAGCGGACTTGGTCGAGTTCATCGGGTGCGATCGGGGGCGCAAACGCTGACGGCACTGGCGTGAACCAGAGCCTCACCACTGGAATCACCGACCCTGGCGGCGTTGCGGTCGACGGTACGCACGTCTACTGGGTAAATGATATTCCCCAGTCATGAGCATAGTCGGCCGCGCGAATCTTGACGGCACAGGCGTAAACCAGAACTTCGTCACCGAAATCTCCAACGGCCTCGGCGACATCGCGGTTGACGGCACGCACATCTACGGGACGGGTACGGGTACGATTCGCCGGGCAAATCTCGACCGAGCGGGCGTGGATCAGAGCTTTATCTCGGTGACCGGAGGGAGCTCGGTTTCCATTGCGCTTGCATCTGTACGAGAGCCCGGGACAGGCCTGCTCGTGACGGGAGGGGCGCGCGGCCTCGCCGCGACTCGGCGCAGGCAGAGCGCGCAGTAGTGTCTCCGCGGTCGTCCCCTCCCTTTCGGGTGGCGACGGACCGGGAACGCTCGGATGTGTCGGAAGGTTCAGTGATTTTCGGTTGCTTCGGTGGTAGGCACGGGCGGGATTGAACCGCCGACCCCCACCGTGTCAAGGTGGTGCTCTCCCACTGAGCTACGTGCCTGAAATCCGCCTAAGGTGGCGAACTGAGTAGCGATTGGGCAGGAGGGCGTCAATTGGCCGGCGGCTTCGGAGCGCTTGCCGCGCTGGGCGGCGGCGAAGCCGGCGGGGGAGCGACGGCGATCCGCGCCCGCACGGTATCCCCTTCGGCAGCGACCGTCTCGACGCGCAACTCGGGCGCGAGGAGCGCGGGCAGACCCTGCGCCAATGCGGCTGCGGGCTGTGCCGTCTCGACGTCAAGCACCGCACGACCTCGCGTGAACTCGCGAGGCAATGCGGATTTGGCTCCGGCCCGATCCACCAGGGCGGAACGCACCGTGGCGTACGCTTGGAACGACGGCACGCTTTCAAGGACGAGCGTCAAATGGTGGACCTCTGTGGGTGCGACCGGTGCTTGTGCATCGCTCTTTGGCAGAAGACCTGCCGCGGCAAGGTGCGATTTCACGCGCGTCACATCCACCTGGGCCTCGATCTTTACGGCGTACTCCGTGGGTACCGCGGGGTCGGAGAGGACGCTCCGCGGACCGACGCCCCGATCCTCGGTCACGCGGTAGCGCGCCGTATAGTCGCGAGGGTCCCCGGCGAGGGCCGCTTCGACTCGTGGCCGTGCGGTCACGGGATCAGGGTTCGTGAGGAGGGACAGACCCACCTGCACCACCGCCTCGGTTAGCGCCGCCCGCAACGCCGCCTCTCGCTCCGGTCCTCCCGACCGCGCCCCGGCCTGCGCGGGCACGGCGCCCACGGCCTCGACACTGCGCGTCTCCGCCCCTGCTGCGGTGGCAGCCGCGCACAGCGCCATTGTCAGCGCACTCGCCCGAAGGGTTAGACGCATAGCTCCGTGACGCGGCGCCCGAAGAGTCCATCCAGATCCCCGAGCAGAGCCTCGCTTGGCCGCACGCCGTTGCCGAACGAAAGGATGGTCTCGCTCTCCCCAGGGATCAGCAGGTGGAGCTGAACCGCACACGGCCCGGGGTGGGCTGCGAGAAGATCCTTCAGCGCGGTGAGGCGATCCCGTGTCGCCTCGGTCGCGGTGATGTGGAGCCGCAGCTGGGAAGAGAGCTTCTCCTCTGCGCCCGTGAGCTCCAGCACTTCGCGAACCAGGAGCTTCGGCGACTCGCCACCCTCAAGGGTTCCGGTGAGAAGCAGGGGGGTCACGCTTCCCGCCTCCCCCTGCGCCACCGCGCGCCGGAGCAGTACCGAGAACTGGCCCCACACATCCGGGAAGAGCACAAGATCGAAGGTTCCCTCGAGATCCTCGAGGACGCCGAAGCCCATCAGCTTGCCCTTCTGCGTGCGCGTCTCACGCAGCTGTGTCACCACGCCCCCGATCAGGACGTCGCGCCCGGCTTTGCCTTCGGTGGTTCCCGCGGTGGTGTCACAAAAGCGCGAGAGCTGAGCGGCGTGGGGAGAGAGGGGGTGCCCTGTCACGTAGAAGCCGAGCACCTCCTTCTCGTGCGCGAGGCGCTCGCGATCCGTCCAGAGCGCGACCTGCGGCAGCACGGGCTCGAGCGACTCGCCCCCGCTGCGGGCCCCGAACAGACTCGCTTGCCCGATCTCGCGGTCTCGCTGCGCGGCGGCGCCCGCTTCCAGCGCGGCGTCCAGCCCCGCCCACACTTGGGCCCGGTTGGGATGGAGGCCATCGAAGGCTCCGCACTTCACCAAGCTCTCGACCACACGGCGGTTCACGCGGCGACCGTCCACCCGCCGGCAAAAGTCGACTAGGCTCCGGAAGCGTTCCCCGGTGGCGCGGGCTTCGAGGATCGCCTCGATCGCGCCTTCGCCCACGTTCTTGACGCCCGCGAGACCGAAGCGGATCCCGCCCGCCACCACCGTAAAGTCCCGGGAGGATTCATTGGCGTCCGGTGGCAGGACATCGATTTTGTGTTCCCGGGCGTGGGCGATGTAACGGGCGAGCTTCTCGTCGTTCCCGGTATCGGCGCTCATCAGCGCCGCGAGAAACTCCCGGGGGTGATTCGCCTTCAGGTACGCGGTCTGGTAGGTGATGAGCGCGTACGCGGTGGAGTGTGACTTCGCGAATCCGTACTCCGCGAACTCGGCCATCAGGTCGAAGACCGCATTGGCCTTCTTCTCCTCGATGTGGCGACTCTTGCAGCCGGAGACAAAGCGCTCGCGCTGCTTCGCCATCTCCTCGGGCTTCTTCTTGCCCATGGCGCGACGCAGGAGATCCGCCTCACCCAGGCTGTAGCCGGCGACCTGATTGGCGATCTGCAGCACCTGGTCCTGGTACACAATCACCCCAAGCGTGTCTGCCGTGAGCTCCTCGAGCTCCGGCAGGACATACTCGACCTTGGTGAGGCCGTGCTTGCGAGAGACGTACTCGTCCACCATCCCGGAGCCAAGCGGCCCGGGCCTGTAGAGCGCGACGAGGGGAATAATCTCCTTAAAGCTCCGCGGCTTGAGCTTCACCACGAGCTCCGTCATTCCCGACGATTCCACCTGGAAGACGCCGTCGGTGTCGCCCCGGGAGAGAAGCTCGTAACTCGCTGCGTCGTCGAGGGGGATCTGCCCGATCGAGAACTCAGGGAATCCGCCCTTGCGGATGCGCTCCTCGGCGTCGGCGATGACCGTCAGGGTTTTGAGCCCCAGGAAGTCGAACTTGATGAGGCCGATCCGGTCCACGCACTTCATGTCGAACTGGGTGACCGCGGCCCCGGACTTGGGGTCGCGATAGAGCGGCACGAGCTCAATCAGGGGGCGATCGCCGATCACGACGCCAGCCGCGTGGGTGGAGGCATGACGCGTCAGGCCCTCAAGCCGGCGCGCGATCTCGACCACGCGCTTCACCTGGCCGTCGGCTTCAACCCGCGCACGCAGCTCTCCGGACTGCTCGAGGGCTTCGTCGAGCGTGATTCCCAGGGTCTCGGGGACGAGCTTCGCGATGCGGTCGACGTCGCCGTAGGGAAGGCCGAGCACGCGTCCTACATCCCGAATCGCCGCTCGTGCCTGGAGCTTGCCGAAGGTGATGATCTGCGCCACGCGCTTCTCGTCGTCACCCTTGCCGTCGTATTTGGCGGCGACGTAGCTGATCACCTGATCCCGTCCGCGAATACAGAAGTCGACGTCGATGTCAGGCAGGGAAACGCGCTCGGGATTCAGGAAGCGCTCGAAGATGATGTCGTACTCAATCGGATCGATCCCCGTGATGCCGAGGCCGTAGGCGACGAGGCTGCCCGCCGACGAGCCGCGCCCGGGACCGACGGGAATGCCGCACCTCCGTGCGTAGCCGATGAAGTCCGCCACGATGAGGAAGTAGCCGGCAAAGCCCATGGAGCCGATCACCTGGAGCTCGTGCTCCATGCGCTTTACGTACTCGGCATGCTCCCGCCGGAAGGGCTCTTCCGGCGCATGCCCGAGGCGCCGGCGCAACCCTGACCAGGCCTGTTGTGCGAGCACCGCCTCGCGCGTCTCACCCACAGGCACCTGGAACTCGGGCAGGTGATAGGACCCGAGTTCGAGCTCGAGGTTGCAGCGCTCCGCGATCTCGAGAGTTCCGGCGATGGCCGAGGGATGATCGCGGAACAGCTCCGCCATCTCCTCGCCCGAGCGCACGTAGAATCCTCGGCCGTCGAAACGAAAGCGCTGCGGGTCTTCAAGGGTGGTTGCAGTGCCGATGCAGAGCAGCGCCTCGTGGGGCTCGTGGTCCTCGCTCGTCAGGTAGTGCGCGTCGTTGGTGGCGACGAGGGGGAGTCGCAAATCCACCGCCATCTTGAGCAGCTCCGCATTCACGCGGTCCTGGCCGGCGATGCCATGGCGCTGGAGCTCGAGGTAGTAGCGGCCGTCGAAGATGCGGGAGAACTCCTCCACGAGACGCCAGGCGGTTTCGGGCTGGGCCCCGAGGATGGCGCGCGAGACCAGCGAAGAGAGGCAGCCCGAGGTGGCGATCAGTCCTGCGTTTCGCTCCCGCAGGAGGTCGAGATCGATACGCGGCTTGTAGTAGAAGCCCTCGAGGTAACCCTTCGAGACCAGGTACACCAGGTTGCGATAGCCGACCTCGTCCATCGCGAGCAGCAGGAGGTGTGAAATGGCATCAAAGCCAGACGCGTCTTTCTCGCGCTTTTCCTTCTCAAAACGCGAGCCCGCCGCAACGTACACTTCGCAACCCAGGATCGGCTTCACCCCCGCGCTTCGGGCGGAGTCGTAGAACTCGATCGCACCGAACAGGTTGCCGTGGTCCGTCATGGCGACCGCCGGTTGGCCCAAGGCCTTCACGCGCTCGAAGAGCGGCCGGTGTTTGATGGCTCCGTCCAGGAGCGAGTACTGGGTATGAAGGTGCAGGTGGACAAAGGGGACGTTCGGCACCACCTACTCCCATTCGATGGTGGCCGGAGGCTTCGACGAAACGTCGTACACCACCCGGTTCACGCCCTTTACCTCATTCGTGATGCGGCTCGAGATGGTCGCCAGGACCTCGGCCGGCATCCGTGCCCAGTCCGCGGTCATGCCGTCCACGGAGGTCACGCAGCGCAGCGCGACGGCATTCTCGTAGGTCCGCTCGTCCCCCATCACCCCGACACTCTGCAGGGGGAGGAAGACCGCGAACGCCTGCCAGATTCGATCGTACTCGCCGGAGCGTCGGAGCTCCTCGATCAGGATGGCATCTGCGCGACGGAGGATGGCGAGCCGCTCGGGGGTCACCTCGCCGATGACCCGGATCGCGAGCCCGGGACCCGGGAAGGGATGGCGGCCGAGGATGGCCGCTGGAAGACCGAGCTGGCGACCCACCTCCCGCACCTCGTCCTTGAAGAGCTCGCGCAGGGGCTCGATCAGGGAAAGCTGCATCGCATCGGGGAGACCTCCCACGTTGTGGTGGGTCTTGATGGTCGCCGATGGACCCCGCACCGACACGCTCTCAATCACATCGGGATAGAGAGTGCCCTGGACCAGGAACTTGACATCGCCGAGCTGGCGGGCGTGCTCTTCAAAGACCTCGATGAACTGGTGCCCGATGATGCGACGCTTGCGCTCGGGATCGATGACGCCGCGCAGGGCGGCGAGGAATCGCTCGCTCGCGTCCACGGCCACGAGGCGAATGCCGAGGCTCTCGCGGAAAACCTGTTGAACCTCCTCGGGCTCGCGCTCCCGCAGGAGACCGTGGTCGACGAAAATACAGACCAGCTGGTCGCCGATTGCGCGATGCACCAAGGCGGCGGCGACGGAGGAGTCGACTCCGCCGGAGAGTGCGCACACGACGCGTGCCGTCCCGACCTTCTGGCGGATGCGCTCGACCACCTCTTCGGCGAAGGCCTGCATGGTCCAGGCGGGCGGACAGCCGCAGATTCTGTGGACGAAGTTCGCATAGATCTCGCTCCCGGATTCCGTGTGCGAGACCTCGGGATGGAACTGCAGCCCCCAGATCGGCCGATCCACGTGACGGATTGCCGCAAAGGGGGAGCCTTCGCTGGTCGCAAGGACGGTGAAGCCGGGGGGAAGGCGCAGTACGCGGTCTCCGTGGCTCATCCAGACCACGCGTTCCGCCCGCCCCTTGGGCCCGGCGAAGAGCGGATCCTCGCGTTCGAGCTTTAAGAGGGCGCGCCCGTACTCCCTGCGCTCCGCCTTCTCGACCAAACCTCCGAGCTGCTTGGCCAGCAGCTGAAGGCCGTAGCAGATGCCGAGCAGGGGCCTTCCGAGCTCGAACAGCGCGGGGTCCAGCTGAGGCGATCCCGGATCCAGCACGCTTGCCGGGCCACCCGAGAGCACGATGCCGGCGGGGTCGAAGGCGCGCACCGCCTCGAGGGACATGTTGTAGGGATGGATTTCGCAGTAGACATTCTGCTCGCGAATCCGGCGCGCGATGAGCTGCGTGTATTGCGCACCAAAATCGAGGATCAGGATCCGCGAAGGTTTCACGCTGCGAGCCTACTCAATCCAGTAGTTCGGAGCTTCCTTGGTGATGATGACGTCGTGCACGTGACTCTCCTGGAGGCCGGCCGACGAAATCTTCACGAAGCGCGCCTTGGCCCTAAGCTCGGAGAGGTTCGCGGCACCCACGTAGCCCATGCCGGAGCGTACGCCTCCGAGCATCTGGTAGACGCTGTTGGAGAGGCTGCCCCGGTACGGCACTCGGCCTTCGATCCCCTCCGGGACCAATTTGGCGGTGTCGTCAACCTCCGCTTGGAAGTAGCGGTCTCGGCTCCGTCCGCTGCTCATGGCGCCAATCGAGCCCATGCCCCGGTAGATCTTGTAAGAGCGGCCCTGGTAGAGGACGACTTCGCCGGGTGCCTCATCGGTGCCCGCGAAGAGCGAGCCGATCATCACCGTCGAGGCGCCGCCGGCGAGCGCCTTCAAGACGTCCCCGGAGTACTTGATGCCGCCGTCGGAGATCACCGGGATTCCGAAGCGGCTGGCCACTTGGGCGCAGTCGGCAACCGCTGTGAACTGGGGGACGCCGACCCCGGTGACGACGCGTGTCGTGCAGATGGAGCCGGGCCCGACGCCCACTTTCACTGCGGAGACCCCGGCCTTGATGAGCTCCTCGGTCCCCTCGGCAGTTGCGACGTTGCCGCCGATGATCGCGAGCTCCGGGTGGCTGCGCCGCAGCTGCCGCACCATCTCGAGGACGCTCGCGGCGTGGCCGTGGGCAGTGTCCACAACGACGACGTCGACTCCGGCCTCGATCAGCGCCTCGGCGCGCTCCAGCTGATCCCGGCCCACACCCACGGCTGCGCCGCAGCGCAGCCGGCCGAGCGCGTCCTTCGCTGCGTTCGGGAAGCGCTCGTTCTTGTCGATGTCCTTGATCGTGATGAGGCCGCGTAGATTTCCTTCGTGGTCCACCACGAGCAACTTCTCGATGCGATGCTCGTGGAGCAGATCCTTGGCGCGCTCGAGGGTCGTGCCCGGGGGCACGGTCACCAGGTTCTCCTTCGTCATGACCTTGGAGATTTCCTGGTTTTTGTCCTTCACAAAGCGCAGATCGCGGTTGGTGAGAATCCCAACCGCCTTGCCCTCCCGCGTCACGGGGACGCCGGAGATGCGGTAGCGGGCCATGACTTCGAGGGCTTCGTAGATGCGTTGCTCGGGGCGCATCGTGATGGGATCGACGATCATGCCAGACT
>DAIOWK010000117.1:0-10072 GCA_036758525.1 Myxococcota bacterium | reverse complement strand
CGCTCCGCTGCAAGGCGGAAGCCGGCACGGCCAGGCGCGGAACGCGACGGAACGCGGCGCGCTTTAAGCGCCGGCCGCCGCGCATCCACGCGCGCACCTGGCGCAGACGCAAGGCGCTCGGGCCTCCGCCGCTGGGGCGGAGACGACGCGGCCGGAGGCGCATCTTCACGCCGTCGATCGTGCCATCTGTCTTCGTCATCTGCGACCCGCGGCCGTAACGTTCCCCGCCGGTAACGAGGCCGCGATCCAGTCCGCAATTGCGCGCGTCGCGATCGCGAAGAGGGACGCTCGCGGTACGAATCCGGATCCGCCAGCAGCGCACAATCCGTCGGGGATGAAGTCTCGGACACCCATGAGTGCAGATTGTCCGCAGAGTTCGCGATTCGGCCACAATCCGAGCGGAATCTATTGTCTGGGTTGAGAAATCATGGAAACAAGGCGGTGTCGGGCGCGCGCATATGCACAATCTCCGATCTCAACTACACGCTGCGCCAATGCAATTCGGAAACTCGGGCGCTCCTGCTTAATCTTGCGTGTAGCCCGATCACGTGCTCCCCCCCGCGGGTCTTTTTGTTCAGCTCCGCATCCTCACGCTCGCCACGATCGTTCGGCGGGTCCGTCATGCGCGCGTGGCAGGACTCAGATTGCGACCAGCACCAGCATCACCGTGCGCATACGGAGCGCACGCTGTGCGATCGATCGGCGGCGAGCTCGAGTGCACACCTTCAGTACGATTGAGTGCGGCCCAGAGTGGCGGTTTCGTACCCGCTGGTGGCACGGTCTTGCACGCGGCGGTGCCCGCCTCGAGATCCGGGGCAGGCCTGAACTGTGGCGCCGGTGACTGCGTCTCCGGACCCTGCCGATGCGGGGCACTAACTCTTGCCGATAATCGCCGCAGATGAGTCTCTCGTGCCTTCCCCGTGCTCGGCAACGCGCTCCGCCTAGGATGGGCGGTGGGGAATTGAAGTGCGCATCAGCGGGCCATCCCTTCCATGCCCCGCGACGCCGCGCGTGACAAGCTCCTCTCTTTCCACAGCGCAAAAAGCGCCGGGTAGACGAGCAGCTCCAGCGCGAATGAGGTCACGAGGCCACCGACCATCGGTGCCGCGATGCGCTTCATCACGTCGGCCCCCGTGCCGGTGCTCCACAGGAGAGGCGTGAGGCCCAGCGTCATCGTGACGACAGTCATGAGCTTTGGGCGTATGCGGCGCGCCGCACCCTCGACGATCGCATCCTCGAGGTCGGCAAATGAGAGCAATCGGCCCGCCGCTGCGTGCGCTCGGTGAGCGATTGTCAGGTAGAGCAGCATGACGACGCCCGTCTGCGCATCCAGGCCGGCGAGGGCAATGATTCCCACCCAGACCGCGACGGACAGGTTGTAGCCAAGCAGCCAGAGCAGCCACACCGCACCGACCAGGGAGAAGGGAACGGCGAGCATGACGATCGCCGTCTCGACCGCCGAGCCGGTGTTGAGGTAAAGGAGGACCATCACGAGCCCAAGTGTTAGCGGGAGGACGTAGCGCAGACGCTCCTTCGCACGCTCGAAGTACTCGAACTGCCCCACCCATACGAGCCGCGTCCCGGCGGGCAGCGACACCTTCTGCGCGATCGTGCGCTGTGCCTCGTGCACATAGTCGACGATCGGCCGACCCGCGACGTCCACGGCCACGAGCCCGGTGAGGCTGCCGGCCTCGCTGCGGATCATGTCGGGACCATTGACGAACTTGAGCGTCGCGACCTGCGAGAGCGGGACCTGGGCCCCCGTCGCGGTTCCCACGAGCACCTGCCCCACCGCCTGCGGGTCGTCGCGAAACTCGCGCGCATAACGGACGTTGATTGCGTAGCGCTGGCGACCCTCGACGGTCTGCGACACGCTGGCACCGCCGATCGCGGACTCGATCGCAGCGTTCACGTCCTCGACACGGAGCCCGTAGCGCGCCGCGCGCGCGCGATCGATTCGTACGTCCAGGTAGAAGGCGCCGGTGGCGCGCTCCGCAAATGCGTTGCGTGTGCCCGGCACGCTCGCGAGCGCCTGCGCTACCTCAATCGCCGCTTGCTCGACGCTGGCGGGATCGTCGCCGAACACCTTCACACCAAGCTGGCTGCGCACGCCGGTCGCGAGCATCTCCGTACGCGTCTGGATGGGCATCCACCAGAGGTTCGGCATTCCCGGGTAGCGGAGCTTCTCGTCCATCTCCTGGACGAGCGAGTCCCAGGTCACGCCCCGCCGCCACTGCGAACGGGGCTTCAGCGTGACAACCGTCTCCACCATGGAGAGCGGTGCGGGATCGGTCGGGCTTTCCGCGCGCCCGATCTTGCCGAAGACGCGCTCCACCTCTGGGAAGGACTTGAGCTCGCGGTCCATGAGCTGCAGCACGCGCGCCGCTTCGCCCACCGCGATCCCCGGGGGTCCCGTCGGCATGTAGAGGATCGTGCCCTCGTTGAGGGGCGGCATGAACTCGCTGCCGAGCTGCAGCAAGGGCGGAATGGCCGAGAAGAGGATGAGGACCGCGCCAATCACAACCCAGACCCGATGCCGGACGACGGTGCGCACCACCGGGGCGTACGCATGAATGAGCCAACGATTGATCGGGTTCGCATGCTCCCCACGGATCCGCCCGCGGATGAAGAGAGCCGCGAGCGCAGGCGTGAGCGTCACGGACAGAACCGCTGCGAATCCCATGGAATAGGTCTTGGTATAGGCGAGGGGCTTAAAGAGGCGTCCTTCGGTGCCTTCGAGCGCGAAGATCGGCAAGAACGAAACCGTGATCACGAGCAGCGCGAAGAAGATGCTGGGCCCCACCTCCTGCATGGCACGCAGGATCACGTCGTCGCGTCTGCCGGGACGCCCGGCGCCCTCCCAGCCTTCGAGACGCTTGTGGATGTTCTCCACGACAATGATCGCCGCGTCCACCATCGCACCGATCGCCACCGCGATCCCGCCGAGCGACATGATGTTCGCGCTGAGGCCCTGATAGAGCATTGGAACGAAGGCCAGCGCTACCCCGATCGGGATGGTGAGGATCGGAATGAGCGCACTCCGCGCGTGAAGCAGGAAGACAAAGATCACGATCGAGACGACAACCATCTCCTCAAGCAGTGTGTGACGGAGCGTCTCGATCGCCGCTCGGATGAGTTCGGAGCGGTCATAGGTCGTGACGAGCTCAACGCCTTTGGGGAGACCCGCGCGGACGGTTTCGAGACGCGACTTCACGGCGTCGATCGTGGCAAGCGCGTTCTCGCCGTAGCGCATCACGACAATGCCGCCGACGGTTTCGCCATCCCCGTCCAGCTCAGCGACGCCGCGGCGCATGTCGGGGCCTAACGTCACTTCGCCCACGTCGCGCACGAGAACCGGCGTACCGAAGGCATTCACGCGCAGCGGGACGAGCTCGAGGTCCTCGCGCTTGGTAACGTAGCCGCGCCCCCGGATCACCTGCTCGTGGCCACTGATTTCGAGCACTCCGCCCCCGGCATCTTGATTCGAAGACCGCACGGCTGCCACGACCTCGGGCAGCGTGACTCCATAAGCGCGCAGGCGGTTCGGATCGACCTGCACCTGGTACTGCCGAACGAAGCCCCCGACGGAGGCCACCTCGGCCACGCCGGGCACGCTTGCGAGCGCGTAGCGCAGGTTCCAGTCCTGGAGGCTGCGCAGCTCCGCGAGATCGTGCTGGCCAGTGCGATCGACGAGTGCGTACTCGAAGACCCAACCCACGCCCGTCGCGTCGGGGCCGAGGGTCGGGCTCACACCCTCCGGGAGCTTGGCGCGCGCCGTACTCATGTACTCGAGCACACGGCTGCGCGCCCAGTAGAGGTCTGTCCCATCTTCGAAGATCACGTAGACGAACGAGAGCCCAAAGAAGGACTGGCCCCGCACGTAGCGCACGCGGGGTGCCGAGAGCAGTGTGGTGGAGATCGGGTAGGTGATCTGGTCCTCGACCAGGCTTGGCCCCCGTCCCGGCCACTCGGTGAAGATGATGACCTGGACGTCGGAAAGGTCGGGGATAGCGTCGAGGGGCGTACGGCCGATCGCAAGGACGCCCCACGCGAGCGCCGCGGCGACGGTAAGCACCGTGAGGAAACGGTTCCGCGCACAGACTGCGATGAGGCGTGCTACGGGCCCGGGCCGCGGCGCAGAGGTGCGGTCCGTCACCATTGCTCGAGCGCCGATGCGAGGCGACTCTCGGCCCCGACGAGGAAGTTGCCGGAGACGACGACCTGCTCGCCCGCGTCGAGCCCCGAGACCACTTCGTAGTACTCGCCGTTCCCAAGGCCAATCTGGATCTCTCGCGGCACGAGCCGGCCATCACCGCGGTCAATGAACACGACGCGCCGCTCTCCCGCGTAGATCACCGCAGACACGGGCACGAGCGTCTGCTCGCCTCGATCGACGTGCAGCTCGATGTCCGCATACATGTCGGGCCGAAGCTCGAGGCCGGGGTTTGCCAGAACAAGGCGCACGCGTCCCGTGCGTGTATCGCCGTCGAGGTAGGGGTAGACGTAGGCCACCTTCGCCTCGAGAGTATTTCCAGGGAGGAAGGGCAGACGCACGGTGGCGCTCTGACCGACGGCGGCGACTTTCAAGTCCGCCTCGTAGAGCTGGGCATCGATCCAGATCCGATCGAGGGGTGCGATTCGGAAGAGCCGCATGCCCGGCTCAATCGTCCCGCCCTCCACGACGTTCTTCTCGATCACGTACCCGCTTGCCGGGGCAGGAATCGGCAGCGCCTCGAGCGGCGTGCCCCGGCGCTCGATGGCTTCGATCTCGGCGTCCGAGATATCCCAGAGTCGCAGCCGCGCGCGCGCCGCGCGCAGCAGCGCATCTCCCCGCCGCGATCCGGACTCGGCATTGGCATCCGCACCGCGCAGTGCCTGGAGGTACTCCATCTGCGCCGCATAAAGCTCCGGGCTGTAGACCGTGAAGAGGGGCTCGCCCTTGCGGACGGGCACGCCGAGCGCATTTGCCCGCAGGTCGCGTACCCACCCTCGTGTCTTCAGCGAGACGTCGACGAGGGCCGTCTCGTCATAGACGACGCGGCCCACCGCCCGCACGATGCGCTGGAAGCGCTCCCGCGTGACAGGCGCGCTGCGGATCCCGATCCGTTGGCGGCGCGCGGCGTCGATCCGCACAGCCCCGCTCGCCACATCCTCCTTCGTGACGGCGACGAGGTCCATGCCACAGATCGGGCACTTTCCCGGTTGCGATTCGTGCACCGAGGGATGCATGGGGCAGGTGTAGTGCGAGATCGCGTCGGCCGACGAGTCAGGCGTGCCGTTGGAAGTACCTTCGGCCGACTTGCGTTCGGCCTCCGCGCTCGCACTTGCGAGACGTACGCCCATTGCTCCCGTGGTAAGCGAGCCCTCCGCGTGAAGTGTTTCGCCGCTCGCGCGCTTTGCGTCGACGCTGAGTCGCCAGGTTCCCGACATCTCGAGATTGACCTCGGCGCGATAGAGTCCGCTCCCGACCCGCTCCGCACGCCCCTGGCCGGTCATGTCGGCCATCCCGGGCATGGTCATCGCATCGCGCAAGGTGATTTCGGCATCGTCGACCGGCGCACCGTCCGCTGTGTGGACCTCGAAGCGCAGCTCGTTGTGGCCGGTGCGCACGAGGGCGGGCCGGGACGCGACGCGTATGCGGAGCCCTGCGCCCTGTAGCTCGAGTGCGGGGCCCGAGCTCCCGCCCATGAGCGCTCCGCGTGCGAGCCAGGCAGCGATTCCAAGCGACGTCAGCACGCCCAGCGCGGCCAGCGCGTTGCGGCGACGCCGACCTATTCGGCGCTGCTCATTCATCAGGGGTTTCCTCCCGGGTATGAGATGACGGGTAGCCTTCCGGTGGCGCGATCGAGCTCGGCGCGGCGCCGGCTCAGCTTCGTAAGAGCATCTTCATACGCGAGCTCGGCGTCGCGCAGGCCGCGCTCCGCATCGATAAGGGCCAGAAAACTCGTCTGCCCGGTCTCGTAGGCGGCGCGTGCCGCCGCGACGCGGTCGCGGGCAGCGGGGAGCAACCGGTCGCGGGAGAGCTCGAGCAAGTGGTGGGCCTCAAGCACTCGCTCGACACTGCTCACCACCGAGAGCCGCACCTGGTCCTCGACGCGCTGCTCTTCGCTGCGCGCCCGCGCGAGCTCCGCGTCTGCCTGTTCGAGCGCCGCGCGCCTTCGACCGAGCTCGAGCGGAACGTTTAGAGAAAATCCGACCGCGGGCTCCAGGTCTCGCTCTTGCCAGAAGCTGTCGTACTTCGCCCACACGGCGAAGTCGGGGAAGAACTCGCGACGGGCAAGGGCAACCTTGGAGCTGCGAGCCTCGATCCGTGCGGCGGCAGCGCGCAGCTCCGGTCGATCCGCGAGCGCGCGCTGGGTGAGCGCCCCGAGCTCGAGGTCCGTCGGGAGCTCGACCTCGAGCCGATCCGGGGCAGGAGGCAGGACCCGATCAGGTGCGCGGTGGAGCAGCGCATCAATCTGCGCCGCCGCAAGGCGCTCTTCGGTCTCGAGTTCGATCTGGCGGTGCTCGAGCATGGCGCGCTCGGTCTCCGCTTGAAGCGGATCCTGTTGCGAGACCGTGCCTGCCTCGTATTGCGCAAGTGCGACGCGCTGCAGCTCTTCGAGAAGCTGCAGGTGCTGCGCGTTGATCACGAGCGCGCGCGAGGCGAGGTAGTACGCGTCGAAAAGGGTCGAGGCCATCGTGGCGATCCGCAGCCGCGCGGCCTCGTAGTCGTGATCGGACGCCTCGGCCTCGGCGAGAGCAGCCTCGCCCCGCAATTCGAGCTTTCCGGGGAATGGAAACGCCTGGCTCAGCTCGAAGGAGTAGCCGTCTCGGACGGTTTGCGACCCGAAGGATGCGGGCGCGATACCCGTGCCGAACATTGGATCATCGAGCGCGGTCTCCTGCGGATAGCGCGCGAGTGCCGCTCGCCAAGCTTGGCGCGCGAACTCGAGGCCCGGGTTGCGCCGAAGCACCTCCTCGACGAGTGCGCGCCGGTCGAGCACTGCTGCGCCAGGAAACGGCGTCTCGGCCTCGAACGCCTCTGCGGCGGGAAGGGACGAGTGCACAAGGGCATCCTGCGCCTCGTGATACCGAGAAGCCCCCAGTGTGCACCCGGCGAGCACACTCACGAGGAGCGAGGCGAAAGCGTGCGCGCACCCACTCGTTCGAGGCAGGGAATCGCGGCAGCGCGGTAAAGAACCGCGAAGGATGCAATCCTGCATCTCGCACTCCAGTTCACGGATGAAAAAAGAACGAGTCCCCGGGCGTACTTCGGTGGGCTGGGGACGAGCGACCCAGGAGGGAGTGCGAGATCAGAGACGCAGGATGGTGTGGCGAGCGATCGATGGTGCGGCACGCGCAGGTGCCAGCACCACGGCAAGAACCTGTGAGGTCGGAGGCAGAAGGTGGGGCGGAGACGAAATGAGCGCCAACGCCACCACGGGCGGGCCCGGAATGTCCGCCGACGTCAGGGAGAACGGTTGGTCGCAGCAGGGCAGCGGATTTAACGATCCGCAAGGCCCACCGCACGGCTGCGGTCTTGACGGTGCCGTTGGGGAGACGGCATGGCAGCTCGCATGTGCCGGCCTGCTCGAGGAGGAGAGGTCAGCCCAAGCTGCTCCGCAGCCGATCACAGCTGCTAGGGCGAGTACCACCACCGAAGTGGCGCGTTGTCCGCCGCGCTTCACAGTGCCTAAAGTAGTCGGCTGTCCGGCGGCGTCAATGAAGCTCATTTCTCCAGCTGAGTCGGGGGCCGCCGCTTGCATCGCGCACGACGGTCAGGTGCCGGATCCGACCGGGGGTACGGCTGGCAGGCATCAAGAAGCGGTGGGCTTGCCCTGCCTCAACCGCGGGTGGAGAAACGAAATCGACTCGATTCTGATGCGAGAGTTTGCGGCGCTTCAGTACATCGATCCTGAGGCGTACCTGCGAAAGCTGCGTGGCCTCGAGATCGAGGTAGCTCGCTCGGATCTTCTACGGAAAATCCGCCATCTACGAACTCACGCGCTGAAACCGATGCGTGAGCGGCGTGGTGCCGCGATCCTTGCTTACGGAATGCAGCAGGTCACTGGCTCAAAGGTATTTGTCTCGGCCGCCGAGAGCTCCGACTATGACTGCATCATGGCATGGACCGCAGCGGACGGACGGCACTTCTGCCCGGTCCAGCTCAAGGAGTGGGTTCCCTCTGAGCTCAACCCCAACGCTACTCTCGATAACCTCGTTCAATCCCTTTCCCGAAAGTATCCGACCTCGCGGCGGACCGTCGTTGCGGTCGAGATCAACCGGCGTGTGACGCTCGACATTGAATGCATCAAGGTACCTCCACTGTCCATTGCAGAGCTCTGGTTCTTCGGCGCAATCAGCGACGACCAATCGGAGTGGATGATCTGTGGTAACATGCTGAACGTTCCGCGCATGTACCGCTTCGCCTACCCGTGGCCCTGACCAGGTCGACCTTTTCTAACCCGAGCTCAACAACTCAATCGGGTGGCTTGCTAAGAGGGGAGCACTTCACGCTACAACGTAATTTTTTACAGAAGCGGACGGGTTACAGGGTCTGGATACGAGGGTCGGCTATGAGGCAACCTGTGATGGCGGAAGGTCCTCACGGTCAGCAGGGTATCGCGAATCTCCAGGCTTGTGAGGCACGACCGGGGGTCGGTGCGGCCGTCGGTATTCCGTGGACTTCTAGACCGTGGGCAACGCTATCGGTCTGGGGACTTTCGCGACAGCCTGCTCGATCGCCTCACAGACTCGAAGCCTCACGATTTCGCGATGAACAATGTCCTTGCCAATGCCCAATAGTTTCGCGATCTCCCGCTGAAGGCGGCTCAGGCACGCGCCTTGATTGGCCTGGCGCCTGTCAACGACTAGCTCGGTGTATGCCCCGTGGCATGCTTGACCGCTTGGGCATGCAGGTGCACGGTGGGGAGCAAGTGAAAAGTCCCGGCCCCGGACACCATGGAGAGCACAGTGACTGCGATGTCCGACCCGAGTCGGCTCTTCACCGAGAAGCATGGCAGCTACGCAAGATTCATCCGCTTCGTCCGCTACCCTCAAGGCATCCGCGCGTTCTTCGTTCGGTCCCAGCTCCTTCGCTCGGGGCTCCGCGTTCTCGATGCTGGTTGCGGCACCGGTATCGTTACGCTCGCCGTACGAGACGCCCTCATGCGTCGCGGTCTGACCCCAGCGGCGCTACACGCGTTCGACCTGACGCCGGCCATGCTCGAGCGCTTCCGCCATACCCTCCTGGTTCGAGCGATCGAGGGGGTTGAAACCGCGCAGGCGAATGTCCTTGAGCTCGAGACCCTGCCGGACACGTGGACGCAGTACGACCTGATTGTCTCGGCCTCGATGCTGGAGTACGTGCCTCGAAACCGGCTCGCGCACGCCCTGCGCGGCCTTCGCGGCCGGCTGCGCGAGGATGGCCGCTTCGTGCTCTTCATTGCGCGACGGAACTGGCTGACGCGTCCCTTGATCGGCCGATGGTGGCACGCCAACCTGTATAACGTGGAAGAGCTGCGGGACGCCTTCCGCCGCGCCGGCTTCTCACAGTGCGTGTTCCGGAGCTTCCCGCCAGCGGCACGCTATCTCGCCTTGTGGGGCTATGTCATCGATGCGGGGCACTAACCCTCCGACAAGGGCATGCTGCGCTTTCATCACTGCGCAACCTATCTTCGCGCGGCTCTCTAAAGCCGAACTGGTGGGCGGTACTTCAAGATGCGCGAGCATAATGCTGCGCAAACGCGGCGGTGGTGATCCTAACTCTCCAAGCGGGCTGTTCTGATTCCTCTGTCTGCGTGGCGCAGGGTTTCGTGGGGCGATTCACCAAACAATTCCTTGTATTGTTCAGCGAAACGACCGAGGTGCCAGAAGCCGAACTCGAGAGCAACATCTCTCACCGCGGCCGAGCGGGCACTTCTCCGCTGCAAAGCACGACGGGCACCATTCAGGCGGACACGCCGGAGATAGGTGGCCGGTCCCATTCCGAGCGCATTTTGGAACGCGCGATTGAGAGTTCGTCGCGGCACCTCGTAAGCAGCGCAGAGTTCGGCCACCGAAGAGTTGATCAGGAGAGATTTGCGCACGT
>DAIOWK010000116.1:0-10141 GCA_036758525.1 Myxococcota bacterium | reverse complement strand
CTCGGGAGCTGGTTCGTTTTGTGCCGCGAGGCCTAGGGCGCGCCGCGCTGTGCGCGGGCCTGCTCTTCTGTGGGCCCGCCCTGGCGACGCAGCCCCACGAGCGCACCGACGGCGAGCCCGTCGAGTTCGCGGCCGGCGATGACCTGCAGCACGTCCTCGCTTTCCTGCGTCATCCCGAGTCGGGGATCGGTGTCGCGCACCTGCGCGTACAGGTTCTTTCGGCCACGGGGGTGACCACGCTTCCGCCGGAAGGCGTGGCCCCCGGCAAGAGCGATTTCCCGCCTGCCACATATCTCGTGGCGATTACGCAAAAATGCGATAAGCCGGAAATGTCCGAGGAGGGGAAGGCCTTCACCTCCTGGTTCTACCTTCCCCAGGGCCAGCTCGCCGCGTGGGACGTTCAGACCTACGGTCCTGGATGTCGAACCGAGCCGCCTCTTTTCGAGACCTCGGATCATGAGGCCATGCGCAGCGTCGGCCGTGCGCTCTTCCGACCCACTCGGGTGGGACGCTTCCGCTATGGCGCGCTCCTCTACCGCTCGTGGGACGATGCATTCGCGGCGCCGACCCGGGAGGCCATGATCTCGCTCCTGCGCAAGCAAGGGCTCGAGCAGCCCGCAAGCGCACGGGCACAGAATGAGCTGGCGGTGGGCCTCTATGCGGCGGGACAGCGAGACGCCGCGATCGAGACTTTGAAAAACGCTGCTCAGCTCGCGCCGGACTGGGACCTGCCCCACGAGAATCTTGCGCTGGCGCTGCGCGAGCGGGGTGAACTCAGTGCCGCCGCGCAAGAGTCGCAGCTCGCCGAGTCGCTGCGCAAGCCGCCGGTGGGCGCCGGCCCGGGAGCAGGCGAGGCACCCCGGAACATGCCCACGGATCGGTAACGCATGGTCGCGAACCCCTGGCTGTCCATCGTGATCCCCGTCCATGACGAGGTCGAGAATCTCGAGGAGCTCCACCATGAGCTCTCGGAGGCCCTGAAGTCCCTGGAGGACAGTGCAGAGGTCATTCTCGTGGACGACGGCAGCCGTGACGGGAGCCTCGCCAAGATCCGCGAGCTTGCGGCCCGGGATCCCCGGGTGCGTGCCGTGGCGCTCGCCGGGAACCACGGTCAGACCGCGGCGCTCGAGGCAGGCTTCGCCAAGGTACGGGGCGAGATCACGGTCACCCTCGATGCGGACCTGCAGAACGACCCCGCCGACATCCCCCGGCTGTTGGCTCTGCTTGACCGCGCGGACGTGGTGAATGGAATCCGCACCGAGCGCCACGATTCCTGGGTGAGGAAGCTCTCCTCCCGGGTCGGAAACGGCTTTCGCAACTGGATGACGGGCGAATCGGTTACCGACGTAGGCTGCTCGCTGCGCGCCATGCGCACAGCGTACCTGCGCCGGGTGAAGCTATTTCGCGGGATGCACCGCTTCTTGCCGACGCTGCTCCGGATCGAGGGAGCGCGTCTCGTCGAGATCCCCGTGGCGCACCACCCGCGCCGCCACGGGCGTTCGAAGTACGGGATCGGCAACCGACTCTTCGTGGGGATTGTGGATGTCTTCGCGGTGCGCTGGATGCAGCGGCGCGCGATGCGCTACCAGACCCGCGACTGATCCCGCAAGCGCGCCGTCTCTCGAGCTCGCGGGCTAGCCTCCCGCGAGCTTCACCACGAAGCCCCGCGCCGCGAGCTCGACGACCAGGACCTCACGGTGGTCTCCCTGGATCTCGATCACCCCCTCCTTGGCGGAGCCTCCGGTGCCGCAGCGCCGCTTGAGTTCCGAAGCGAGCTCACGCAAGCCGTCCTGCGGGAGAGGCACCCCGGAAATCGTTGTCACGGTCTTGCCATGGCGCCCCTGCACCTCGCGACGCACGCGCACCACACCGTCGCCGCGTGGGGCTCGGGGGGAGGAGCGGCAGACGCAGCTTGCCGCGGGTCTCCCGCAGCTCGCGCAGATGCGGCCTTGGGAGGAGGAGTAGACAGTTCGGCTTGAGTTATCGCGCGCCACGCCGTGAGGGTAGGGGCTCGGCCTGGCGCCCGCCGGCTCCGTGAGAGACTAGAATTATGGTTCTAGAACTTTTATTCTAATGCCATGTCCCGCCCCGCCCGCGCGTCCACCGACCAACGCCTCTTCGCCGCGGGTCGGGCTGCCTTCGCGCGCAAGGGGCTCGCGGGCACCCACTTAAAGGCCGACATCCTGGCACCCGCGCGGGTTTCGGTCGGGTCCTTCTATCACCGCTTCACGGACAAGACCGACCTCTTGCTGGCCATCCTCCGGGAGCACTCGGAGGCCTTCCGCGCGGCGCTGCGAGACGCCCATCGACCGGCGCCCGGCCGAACTCTCGTCGACATTGTTCGGGGTTCTTACGCGATGGTGTTTCAGCTGGCGGAAGACAACGAGGACCTCCTGCGAATCCAGCTGGTCGAGCGCGCGAGCGCCGACCCGCGCGTCCGCCAGTACCTGCGCGAAGACCGCGCGCGCTGGATCGCGAGGTTGGCCGACGATTACCGGCGCCTCGACTCCACGCGCGCCCGCCCGGCGGAAAGCGCCCCCCGCGTCTTGGATGCGAATCTTCTGGCCGAGCTCGTGGTCGGGCTCTCCCTCGGCTGCGTGGCCCAACTGCTCGAGCTGACGGAGCACGAGCGGGCTTTTGCCCGGGCGCGACTCCTCAACGGTCTTGTGCGCTTTACGCTCGGCGGCGCTGCTGCGCTGGCCGACGAGCTCGCAATCGATGTCCCCGCAACCCCCCACGGAGCGCCCTCATGAAGTTCGGCATCTTCTACGAACACCAGCTTCCCCGACCCTGGCACGACGGCGACGAGGCCAAGCTCCTGCGCGATGCCCTCGAGCAGGTGGAGCTTGCCGACAAGTTGGGCTTCGACGTGGTGTGGGAGGTGGTGCACCACTTCCTCGAGGAGTACTCGCACTCGAGTGCGCCAGAGGTCTTCCTCGCGGCGGCGAGCCAACGCACGCGCCAGATCCGACTCGGCCATGGCATCGTCTTGCTGCCCCCGAAGTACAACCACCCCGCCCGCGTGGCCGAGCGCATCGCGACGTTGGATCTCCTCTCGGGCGGCCGCGTCGAGTTTGGAACCGGCGAGTCGTCTTCCGAGATGGAGCTCGCAGGGTTCGGTGTTCCGCGGGAAGAGAAGCGGAAGATGTGGGAGGAAATGATTCGTCTCGTGCCGCAGATGATGGTCGAATCCCCCTTTGCAGGCTGCGACACACCGTATCTCCGCATGCCCGCGCGAAACGTGGTCCCGAAGCCGGCCCAAAAGCCGCATCCTCCGCTTTGGGTTGCCTGCTCGCGCCGGGAGACCATCCACCTCGCCGCGGAGAAGGGAATCGGCGCCCTCTCCTTCGCCTTCATCAATCCCGAAGAAGCGCGCCACTGGGTCGACGACTACTACAAGACGCTCGAAAGCGCGGTCCCCGCTGGGTACGCCGTGAATGCAAACATCGCGATCACCACCACGTTCATGTGTTGTCGGGACGAGCAAGAGGCGATCGACAAGGGGATCGACGGGGCCCACTTCTTCGGTTACTCGCTCGGACATTACTACGTGTATGGAGACCACGCCCCGGGTCGCAGCAACGTGTGGGAGGAGTTCCAAGAGCGGCGTGAGGCCTTTGGCTTGAGCCGCAGGATCGTACGCGCCGGGCAACCCGAGCCCCTCGGTGCCAAGGTTCTCGAGCAGGGGCTCGGAGCCCTGCGGGGCGCCGTCGGTACTCCCGAGCAGATCACAGAGTTCCTTGCAGGCTTCGAGCAGGCGGGGATCGACCAGGTGATCCTCGTGTCTCAGGCCGGACGCAACCGGCACGAGGACATCTGCGAATCCCTCGAGCTCTTCGCGAAAGAAGTGATGCCTCGCTTCAAGGACCGGGAGCCTGCCCGGGAGCGCGAAAAGGCGCTGCGCCTTGCGCCGGTCGTCGAGCGCGCCCTCTCGCGCCGGGGAATGCCCGGCACCTTCGATGAGAGCTACCGGGTACGCGCCCTGCCGGCGCTGTAGGCTCTCTAGGCATCCCGGCTCGTTCTTTTGGGAACGAGGCGGCGGTGATCGATCATGATGCAACGGTCTTGTACGACCCGGATGCCCGCGGCCTCGAGCTTCGTGGCGGATGCGTCGTTGCGGATTCCAAGCTGGAACCACACGACGGCGGGCCGGGGCCGCATCGCAAGGATCTCGTCGACGTGGGCAGGCAGGTGTTCCGAAGCGCGGAACACGTCGACAAGATCGACGGGAACGGAGACCTCCGCCAGGCTTCCGTACGTCCGCTCGTGGAGCACCTCCCGAAGCTTCGGGTTGACCGGCACGATCCGGTAGCCGTGCTGCTGGAGGTAGAGAGGGACCCGATAGGCGTCTTCCTCCGCGTGGGCCTTCATCCCGAGAACGGCAATGGTGCGCGCCCCCTCGAGGATCTCCCGCAGCTCCTGATCCGTTTCGACCGGCAAAGCTCCTCCTCGACATGGGAGAATCCGCCACCTACCGTACGCCGCGATGCTGGAGTCCGCACGGCGGCACGGGGGGTCGCCGACCTGCCTCATGACCATCGCCGCGCTTCTGGTCGTTCTCGTTCTTGGAGCGGGTGTCGGGCGCGCCGCGGGCTTCCAAGATCCGGCGCAGGCGCTCCGCACCACGACGCTGCGCAACGGCCTCACCGTTCTCACCCTGGTCGATCGCAGCACGCCGGTCGTCTCCCTGCAGATGTGGGTGAAGGTCGGCTCCAAGGACGAGACCCGGTATACGGGGATTGCTCATCTCTTCGAGCACATGATGTTCAAGGGCTCCTTGAATATCCCACCCGAAGAGCACGCGCGGCTGCTCGAGGCGCGTGGCGGCCGCGTAAACGCCTACACCACCAACGACGTCACCGTCTTCCACGAAGACGTGACGCCCGACACCCTTCCTCTTGCGATCGATCTTGAAGCGGAGCGCGTCGCGAATCTCGACATCAGCGAAAAGACCCTCGCGAGCGAGCGCCAGGTCGTGCTCGAGGAGCGCCGGCTTCGCACCGAGGACAATCCCGAGGGACGGCTCTTCGAGGCGCTCTTCGCGCTCACCTTTGTCGCCCATCCCTACCGTTGGCCGGTGATCGGCTGGCGCAGCGATGTCGAGGCGGTGGGCGTGGAGCAGTGCCGCGCCTTCTTCCACACCTTCTATTCGCCGAACAACATTGTCCTCGTGGTGGTTGGGAACTTCGATGCCGACGTAGCACTGCGTCACATCGATCGCGTGTTCGGTCGCCTGCAGCCGGTTGCGGAGATTCCACGCAACCCGACAAGGGAACCCGAACAGCATGGAGAGCGCCGGTCGATCGTGCGATTCGACGTGCGCAGCCCGACCGTCGCCGCCGCCTGGCATGCGCCGGCGTCCGGTCACCCCGACGGGCCTGCCCTCGATGTCGCGGGCCAGATTCTCTCGAGTGGACGCTCGAGCCGCCTGTATCGCCGGCTTGTCTATCAAGAGCAGCAGGCCTTAGCCGCCCAGGGCGGCTACTGGGAGATGAAGGAAGCCGGGCTCTTCTTCGCCTACGCGAGCGTGCGTCCCGATGGCTCCACCGATCGCGCCGAGGCGCTGCTCGCCGACGAGGTGGGAAAGCTGCGCAGCGAGCTCGTGAGCGACGAGGAGCTCGACAAGGCGAAGATTGAGCTTGAGGTGGATCTCGTGAACGACCTCGCCACCACCCAAGCCCTGGCGGGTCGCATCGGAGAGGATTTCGTGACCTTCGGACGGGTGCGGAGTATTGACGAGCGGCTTTCTGCACTGGATGCCGTGACCAAGAGCGACGTTCAGCGCGTCGCCACCACCTACCTGGGCGACGACCAACGAAGCGTCGTCCGCCTTGTTCCGGTGTCGGCGGAAGCGCCGGGTGCGCCGAAGGGCCCGCATCGGCAGATGCATGGCACGCCCGCGTCGCGGAGTAAGCCTTGAAGCTCGCGAAGCGGGCGACGCTCGGCCTCGTCTTCGCGGCCGCCGTGGGCGGTGGCTGCGCTCTCTTCGCCCCGAAGCCCGCATGGCTGCTGCCGCCCCCGCCCATCTACGACGGACCCATCGTCGAGGCCGGTAGGCTCCACCGCGCGACCCTTGAGAACGGTCTCCATGTGATCGTGCTCGAGGACTTTCGCCTCCCGCGAGTCGCCCTGGGAGTTGCGGTTCGGCGGGGGGCCGCAAGCGATTCGATCGAACGGGCGGGGCTTGCCACATACACCGCGGAAGTCATGGAGCGCGGCGCGGGCGAGCGCGACGCCCTCGCCTTCGCACGGGCCGTGGACGAGATCGGGGCCAGCTTTGACGTGAGTGCGGACTGGGATTCCATGTCCGTGACGCTCTCCGGACTCTCGCGCAACCTCGATACCCTCTTCTCCCTGCTCCGGGATGTCACGCTCAAGCCGCGCTTTGAGAAGGCGGAGGCCGAGCGCGCGCGCGCCGAACAGCTCGCCGGCCTTGAGTCCCAGAAGGATGACCCCTCGGCGCTGGCTCGGATCTACTACGCAAAGCTCCTCTACCCCGATCACCGCTTCGGCCGGCCGCTGTCGGGCACGCCAGCGGCCGTCTCGGGCTTTAACGCCGCGGCGGCCCGGGACTTTCACGACCGCAACTTCGTGGCGAGCAATGCGATTCTCTTTGTGGCGGGGGACGTACATGCCGACGATTTCTTCTCCCGTGCGCGGGAGGCTTTCGGTGCATGGCCCGCGGGTGAGGCACCGCCGCTCCCGCCGCTACCCCCTGCGATCGTGCCGAGCGAGCGGCAGATCGTGATCGTCGATCGGCCGGAGCTCGGGCAGGCGCAGATCCTGCTCGGCCACGAGGGGATCGCGCGCACCACTCCGACCCGGTTCTCCGACACACTCATGAATAATGTCCTCGGGGGCGGAGGCTTCTCGTCGCGGCTTATGGCGAGCGTTCGCGCCGAGGCCGGACTGACCTACTCGGTGGGATCCGCGTTCTCGGTTCGCCGTGCGCCGGGGCCGTTTTCGGTATCGACTTTCACCCGGGTTCCGGAGTCGCGCCGGGTGATCGACCTCGTCCTTCAGCAGCTCGAGCACATGAAGCAAGACCCGCCGTCCGAATCCGAGCTGCGAGACGCCAAAAGCGAGACCGCGGGAGGATTCGCGCTCGGCTTCGAGACCTCTGAGGCGATCGTGGCTGCGCTTGTGGGGATCGATGTGCAGGGTTTGCCTGAGGACGCCCTCGACACCTACCGCGCCACGATCCGGGCGGTCACGACGGCGGACACGGCGGTCTCGGCGCGGGATCGCTTGCATCCCGAACGTGCAGGGATCGTGATTGTGGGTCCCGCAGCCACCCTCTCCCCCGCCCTCGAGTCGTTGGGCAAGGTGAGCGTCGTAAAGCCCTGAAGCCTAGGGCGGGTCCAGCGCTTCCCCGGGTTCGCCGCGTGGATCGCGAGGTCGCTCCTCGATGGGAGCCAAGGCCACGAGCTCCTTGCGCCCTGCAGCCCCGGCCTCCCGCAGACGCCGCGCGTGGGGGAGAACCCGCGCGTCGAAAGATCCGAGGGCGGCATTGTAGAACTCGACGGTTTTCGCGACCGCGGCGCCCAGCCGGCCAAGGTGCTCGGTGAACCCGGCGAGTCGATCCGAAAGTTCCTGCCCGAGGGCCGCCACGCGCTCGGCCCCTTCCGAAAGTCGCTCCTGACTCCAGCTTTGGGCCACGCCCGCGAGCAAGGCAAAGAAGGTGGCCGGCGTCGCGAGCACGATCCGGCGGCGGAGCGCGGTCTCCACCAGGCTGCGGTCGCCTTCGGCGGCCGCGGCGAGGAGCGCGTCGCTCGGCAGGAAGAGCACCACGAAGGCAGGTGCCCCGGGTACGAGGTTCGCGTAGCTCCGGCTCGCAAGCGCTTCCACATGGCGGCGCACGAGCCGGGCATGTTGGGCAAGCGCTGCCGTGCGCCGGGCCCCAGCCTCGAGCTCGAGGGCCTCGAGTCCGTCGCCAAGGGGTGCCTTGGCATCGACCACGATGCTGCGGCCGCCAGGGAGCCGGACCACCATGTCCGGGCGCAGTCGTCCCTCTTCCGTCTCGAAACTCGCTTGCTCGGTGAAGTCGCAGTGCGCGGACATGCCGGCCAGCTCCGCCACACGTCGCAAGGTGAGCTCGCCCCAGCGGCCCCGTCCATGGGGCGGTCGGAGCGCGCCCACGAGGCGCGCGGTCTCGGCAGAAAGGCGCGCGAGCGCGTCCCCCGTGCGCGTTCCCTCGACGAGCCGACGTTCCTCGAGGGCGCGGAGCTCGCGCTGGTGATCTTGCAGGGCGGCGGCGAGAGGTGAGATGACACTCTCGAGCGACGGCTCGCACCTTACGCCGGAGAGAACGCGCTCGGCCGCGTCGAGGCGCGCGAGCGCGGCAGCGCGGCTGGCCGAGAAATATGCCGCGGCTGCGAGGGCGCCGAGCGCAAGGCCTGTGGCAAAGGAAAGGGCCAGTGCCGCGATCTCAAGCGACGGCATCGGGGTCTCCCGCGGAGGAGCGCAACCATGGAGCCCGAGGATGTGCCGGCGGGGGAAAGCCTGGCGGAGCGACTCTACGCCAGAGGGGAGTCGGACGCTCGCAGAAGGCCCAGGCCGCGGGGGGAGAAGCCAGGGAAGACGGATCCCAGCTCCCTCGCCCCCAGGTGGCGCGCCGCCTCCGCGAGGACTTCGCGCACGTCGTTCACCACGCGCAGGTCACGGCCGTCCTCGCGCTCGTCGGAGCTCGTTCCCGGCCAGGCTCCGGCGACGCGCCCGCCGTGGACCGGAGCGCCGAGCAGAAGAGCGGCGCCGCCGCGCCCGTGATCGGTACCGCCGCTGCCGTTCACGGCGACGGTGCGACCGAACTCGGAGACGGCCACCACGAGAAGGTCCGCAGCACGGGATTCGAGGCTCTGAAAGAGCGCAGCCAGACTCGCCCCGAGGTCTTGGGCGGCGCGAGCGAAGCGCCCCTCTTCGGCGCCCTGACCCACGTGTGTGTCCCAGCCCTCGGCATCTGCCGACGCCGCGACAAGTCCAAGATCGGCGCGGGCCAGGCGCGCAATCGTTGCGAGCCTTTGGCCGAGGGGTGTGCGGGGGAAAGCGTCCGCTTCGGGGAGCGGAGCGGAGCTGTGAGCCGCAAGGGCACGTACCGCCTCGAGGGCCTCGCGCCCGGCCGCAGCGAAGCGGGCGCCGGGATCCGAGCTGGGGCGCTCGGCGTGGAGCTCTGCCAGAGCACGCTCGGCTGCAGGGGAGTGGGCGGGGAGGACGAGATCCTCGACGTGCTCGAAGGCCAGCGCGCGTGGGTCGCCCGCCAAGCTCCGCGGGCGCTGTGTTGAAGCTGCGACGGCGCGAAACGCTGCCGGTTCGCCGGGTGCCGCCGCGATGGCGCGCGCCAGCCAGCCCTCGGTGCGCGCGCCGGCTCGTGCACCCGCGCGCTCGCACTCGTCCTGCGCCTCGAAATGGGAACGGATCGGATCGGGAAGGCCTACGGCGTGAACGGCGGCCAGGCGTCCGTCGCGAACGAGGGGCGCCAAAGGACTGAGCGAGGGGTGAAGGCCGAAGCCCTTGCCGCGGCCCTCGAGCTCAAGGGTCGGCTTGACGATGAGCGCGCTCCGGGCGCGCTCGAGGGCGCTGTCTCCGAGCGGAGGGAGCAGCGAGAGGCCATCGGCACCGCCCCGCAAGAAGACCACGACGAGGAGCGGATTCGCGCCCGCCCCCGCCGCGGCCCCGGCGCGCGACGGGCGCACGACGAGGGGGATCTGCCAGGCCGCAGCGGTGGCGACCATGCCGCGCAGCAGCGCGCGCCGCGTAAGACCACTCATCGGAGCTGGAACTCCGGCGAGGCCAGGGCAAGCCCCAGGCGCTCGGCGGGGAGGAGACCTTCGGTTGCGAGGGCGCGGCGGGTGTTGTCGCCCAGCATCGCAAGCAGCGTCTCGGGTGCGGCCAGTGCGGCCTCGGAAGGCGGGGAAAGGGCCGGATTGCGTCCCGAGGCCAGCATCCACATGAAGCGCGTGCGCTCGAGAGCGGCGCCGGGATCGATCCAACGCTCTGCGGTGTCAGGGTAGCCGGCCGGGGTGGGCGCCAAGTACGGCACCTCGCCGAGCTTGAGGAGCGCAGCCAGGGCCGCGCGGGGCCGTTGCGGGCGGACGCCCGTCGCGCGCAGGGCCGAGACGATCAGTTCGAAGGGGCTCTTCACCTT
>DAIOWK010000115.1:0-10142 GCA_036758525.1 Myxococcota bacterium | reverse complement strand
CGGCACGGCATGGGAGTACTTCCCGCACGATCACGCGCGATCCCGCGCCTACCGTTGGAGCGAAGATGGCCTCGCGGGCGTCTGTGACCTCGAGCAGCGCATGTGTCTCGCACTCGCGGTCTGGAACGGTCGGGATCCCATCCTGAAGGAGCGTATCTTCGGTCTGACCGGGAACGAAGGCAATCATGGCGAGGACGCGAAGGAATACTGGTGGTATGTCGATGCGACCCCGACTGCGTCATGGCTACGGTGGCGCTATCACTATCCTCAGGCCGAGTTTCCCTACGCGCGCCTGCGGGAAGAGAATGCCAAGCGGGGCCGGACGGATCGGGAGTTCGAGCTCGTCGACACGGGCATCTTCGACGACAATCGTTACTGGCAGATCGAAGCGGACTACGCGAAGGCAACGCCGCTTGACCTGTGCCTGCGTCTGCGTGTCCGCAACGCCGGGCCTGAGGCTGCGGAGCTGCATGTCCTACCGACCCTCTGGTTCCGCAACACGTGGTCATGGGAAGAAGCCATTGCGCGACCCCTGATCCGCGCTGAAACCCCGAACGATGTGGCGGGGGTGGCGAGCGCGATCGCGGAGGAGACCCAGCTCGGTCGGTGGCGTCTCGCCGCCGGATCCGATCCCGCCGGTCGGGCGCCGCAGCTCCTCTTCTGCGAGAACGAGACCAACTTCCAGCGCGTCTTCGGTTCCGCGGTGGGGGTTGCCTACCCGAAAGACGGAATCAACGATCACGTGGTCCACCGTGCGGCCACGGTGAATCCCGCACGCCAGGGCACAAAGCTCGCCTGCTGGTATCGCGTTTCTGTGGCCTCTGGAGCCACGGTGGAGCTGCGGCTTCGCCTGGCACGCGTGGAGTCGGAGGCGATGCCCGACCTCGGCGCAGGCTTTGAGCGCACGCTCGCTGACCGCGAGCGCGAGGCTGACGAGTACTATACGGAGCTTTGCCCCGAGCACGCGAGCAAGGACGAAGCCGCGGTGATGCGCCAAGGCTTTGCAGGCATGATCTGGAGCCAGCAGTTCTACCACTACGACATCGGGTCCTGGCTCGACGGCGACCCGGGTCAGCCACCTCCTCCTGCGACGCGTAAGTCCGGCCGCAATCACGAGTGGCGTCACCTTGACAACCGAGACGTGATTGTCATGCCCGACAAGTGGGAATACCCCTGGTACGCGTCCTGGGATTTGGCGTTCCACTCCGTGATCCTTGCGCGCATCGATCCGGGCGCTGCAAAGCATCAGCTGCTCTTGCTATTTCGTGAATGGTACATGCATCCAAGCGGCCAGATCCCAGCCTACGAGTGGGCGTTCGGAGACGTAAACCCTCCCGTCCACGCATGGGCAGCGCTCACACTGTTCAGGATCGACGGATATAGCGACTTCAAGTTCCTGGCCCGCGCCTTCCACAAGCTGCTCATCAATTTCACTTGGTGGGTGAACCGCAAGGATACCCTTGGCGACAATATTTTTGAGGGCGGCTTCCTAGGCCTCGATAACATCGGGCCCTTTGATCGCTCCGCCATGTTGCCGAGGGGGGAAATCCTCGAGCAGTCCGACGGAACGGCTTGGATGGCGAAATTCTGTCTCAACATGCTCGAGATGGCGTTGCGCCTCGCCAACCAGGATCGCTCCTACGAAGGCGTTGCGATCAAGTTCTTCGAGCACTTCGCCTCGATCGCCGCCGCGATGAACGAGCTGTGGGACGAAGAAGATGGCTTCTTCTACGATCGTCTTCGCATGCCGGACGGCTCGACCGTCCCGCTGCGGGCGCGTTCCATGGTGGGTCTCCTCCCGATCTTCGCGGCGGTGGAGCTCAGCGCGACGCTTTGGGAGAACCTGTCCGAGTTTCGCGAACGCGCCAACTGGTTTATCGCGCACAAGCCCGAGTTCGCGAGCTTCCTGCGGTACTTCGCGAAGGACAACCGTCCCGAGCTCATCTCGCTTGTCGACGAGTCGCGGCTGCGGCGCGTGCTCGTCCGCATGCTGGACGAGGCGGAGTTTCTCTCACCGTACGGGCTGCGCTCGCTCTCGCGCTACCATCGCAACCATCCGCTGGTGGTCGAGCTGCCGGGCGGGCAAGCCCGCCTCGACTACGAGCCTGGCGAATCGACGAGCGGTGTCTTCGGCGGAAACTCGAACTGGCGGGGCCCGATCTGGTTTCCGTTCAACTTCCTTGCCATCGAGTCGCTGCGACATTTGCACGGCACTCTCGGCGAAAGCTTCACCGTGGAGCTGCCCACCGGCTCGGGAAGGAAGGCCAGTCTCGGCCAAGTGGCCGATGAGCTCGAACGTCGGCTGCTCCGTTTGTTTTTGCTCGACGCAAACGGTCACCGTCCGGTGTACGGAGGTTCTGTACTCTTTCAGAACGATCCCGCCTGGCGCGATCACATCCTCTTCTATGAGTATTTCCACGGCGAGACAGGCGAAGGCCTTGGGGCGTCGCATCAGACGGGGTGGACGGCGCTCGCCGCCGCCCTGATCGCGAGGCGGCGCAGCGGAGCCTAGAGTCTCCCAAGGTCTCGCCGGATGAGAAGGGCCTTGATCGGATCGAAGGGAGTCCCCGAGAAGAGGCTCGAAGAGCGATACGGCCACACCTCGGGGCCAGGGGGAAGGCCGGCATCCAGGAGCAAAGCGGAGAACGAGCGGCTAGCTGCGACGTCGACGAGATCCCTTCCTTCCCGGGCGGGCCTTGGTCGCGTCCTTCCAGAGCAGGAACCCGCCTCGGAATGCGTTCGCGTTGTCGCCCAGGCGCGCGCCTTTGGGCGGCTTGTCAATGAGTTTTGCGTTGCCACCGCCGAGGACGACGTAGTCCGCTTCGAGCGCCTGCGTGAGCCGCGCAACCACATCGGCCACGGCGCGCCGCCAGCGCTTCTTGCCCAACCTCTCGAGAGCGCGCAGGCCGACGAAGTCCTCGTAGGTCTTCCCCTTCTTGTAGGGGAGATGGGCGATCTCCATGGGCTCAAGGATTCCATCGACGATCATCGCGGAACCGAGCCCGGTTCCGAGGCCGAGAAACAACATACGGCCGCCCTGGTAGCTGCCGAGCGCCTGCATCGCAGCGTCGTTCACGATGCGCACGGGTTTTCCGAAGGCCTTGCGGAAGTCGAAGCCGACCCAGCCTCCCCCGAGATTCATGGGCTCTGCAATCGGCCGCAGGTGAACCACAGGGCCGGGATACCCCATGGAAACCACATCGTAGCTCCAGTCGGAGCTGAGCTTCTTCACCGCGGCGACCATCCGGCGCGGCGTCATCGTCGGACCTGACGCGGCCTTGCGTGACTCCCGCTGTCCGCTGGCCCGCACCTTCACATGGGTACCACCGATATCGATGGAGAGAATCTTCACGCTGCCTCCTTCAGTGCGTGTCAGCCACCCAGGCTGTCGTTCGCGACGATCCACCCGGTGCGACTCTCCGCCCGGCGCGGGAGGAGGAGCTCCCGGACGACGCAGCCGACTGCGACTAGGAGCGCTGCCGACCCGAGAATCCACATGATTGCACCGGCCGCAGCCTGGTCCTCAAGCGGCGAGACACCGAAGGGGCGTGGCAAAGCGGCGTAGGTTGGATACCAGACGCGATCGGAAAAGGTGAGAAGAGCACAGAGCGCTGTATTCTGGACGTCGGCGAGTGCGAGGTAGGGAATCAAGCTCCAGCGTGGCCATGCGGGCGTGCTGGGCCACGGCGCGACCACGTTCCACCAGAAGAGGAGAGCGGAGACGAAAAAACACGCGTGCTCGAGGTGATGCCAGGCTTCCGAGCGCAGGGCGAGCTCGTAGGACGCTGGCACGTGCCAGCCCCACGCGACCGCCGCGAATGCGAACCACGCAGTAGTGGGATGAACCAAGACGCGACCGAGCCACCTCACAGGGGGCCTCGCGAGGGCTCGGCCCGCGACTTGTGCCAGGGAATGGGGCAGGCCGAGGAGCATCGGCACGAGTGGCTGTCCGAGCCAGAGCAGAGGCGGGGCCACCATCATGAGGAGCACGTGCTGGACCATGTGGACCTGCAGGAGTCTCTCGCCGAGCTCGTGGATAGGCGATGCGAGCGCCACCAAGAGGACGACGACTCCTCCGCCGAAGGCCAGCCCGTGGCGGGCAGTCACTCTCGGGTGCCTCCTCCAACGCAGGCGCAGGAACCCGCGCAGGTACACGCCGAAGGTCGCGATCAGGGCGAATGAAACCCAATGGTCGAGCGACCAGCTGGCTGCCCACGTCGCCACGCTGAGCACGATGGCGGCATCTCAGCGCGTTCCGAGCGCTGGCCCGGTCGCCGTTCTTGCAATGGGCTCGTCCGCGGGGTGAAGGGTTTGCATGAATGCCACAAGAGCCGTCACCTCGGCGGGGTTCAGATTCTTACCGTATGCGGGCATATTCCCTCCGCCCTGGAGCACCTGCCGGATCAGCTGATCGCGCGTCAGCCGGGTGGCCACACCGTCGAGCGCGGGCCCGCGGAGCCCGCCCTCTCCACCCAGGCTGTGGCAGTTGCGGCACTGTTTCAGCTGCAGAACCAGGGCACCTTGCAGCTCGAGAGGCGAGCGGCCCTCGACATAGGCGATGGGCACGGGTTTCGCACTCCATCCGTCCATCACAGGCGACCACGGCGACGTTGTGCCGAGCGAAGTCAGCGTGCCGATCGTGAGCAGGATCACGACCACGGCCAGCACGGAACCGGGCCGACGAAGCCAGCTCTTCTCTCCCGTACCGGACAGGAAGGGAAGTGCCAGCAGGAAACCGATCGCGACCACCGGTCCCACGAGGAGAATGAATGTCTCGGTCCAAGGGGGGAGCAACGCGAACAGCGCAAACAGCCAGAGGAAGAAGAAATCCGGACGCGGGGCGGTGTCGATCAGCGTCGGGTCTGGGAAGCCGCGAGGTCCGTGGGGACCGAAAAGAGCGGCGCAGGCCAAAACCCCGAGCACGACCACCGCCATGGCGATCATGTCTTTGCGTGCTGCGACCGGGAAGAAGGGCACGCCGTCTCGGTGCACCTCTTCCTCATAGCGCTTGCGGTAAGTCGCGCGGTCGACCACGCGGCCCGGCATCGGCCATTCGTTCACGCCGAGGCGAAGCACGAGCCAGAGGTGGATCCCGATGAGCGCTATCAGCAAGGCAGGGACCACGAATACATGTATGCTGAAAAAGCGGGAGAGGGTTCGGCCACCGATGATCGGCCCGCCCAGCAGCACATACACGAGGCCCGGCCCGATGCCCGGAGCACGCGCGGCGATTGATGCGCCAATCCCAAGGCCCCAGTACGCGTCCTGATCCCAGCGCAAGACTTGACCGGTGAACGCCATGCCGAGGGTGCACAGCAGCAGGAAGACCCCGCAAACCCAGGTGAGCTCCCGCGGGTACTTGTAGGCGCCGAAGAGGAAGACCTGGAGCATGTGCACGACCAGCACAAGCACCATCGCGTTTGAACCCCAGAAATGAACGGCCCGCAGGAACCACCCGAGGTGCGCTCCATGATTCAGGTAGAGGAGGCTCTGGTAGGCTTGATCCGCGGAAGGGATGTACACGAGAGCGAGACAGATCCCCGTCGCAATCTGAAGGACAAAGAGAATGAGCGTCGCGCTCCCAAAGACATACCAGAAGCTTGCCGTGCTGCGCGGCACCGCGTGTCCAAGGATCGGCGCGAGCGCCGCGCCGATCCCCGTGCGCTCCTCCAACCATTCCGCGATTGCACTCACGAATCGCATGCGCATCCTCCGAAATCACACGGGTTCGCTGAGTGTCGGAATCTCGCCGCCACGCACGTGAAGCCTCCCGTCGCGCACCGCGCACTCGTACTCAAAGAGACCCCGCGGTGGCGGTCCCGAGGCGCGCGATCCGTCTTCGTAGTACACGCCGCCGTGGCATGGGCACATGAATAGGCGCGACTGGGGAAACCAGCGCACGGGGCAACCGAGATGCGCACAGTTGACCGCGAAGACCTGAAAGCGGTCCCCCTCGAGCCGGCGCACCCAGCAGGCGATCTTCGCCGTGGCGCCGTCCCAGACCACCCGATACGGGTTCTCGTAGACCGCGAGGCGAGTCTCTCGCTCCGGGAAGCTCCCGACCGGACCCAGATCGATCCAGGTTTGGGCGGACCTACGCGAGAGGGGGCCGAGCAGGTAGCCCAGGATCGGAACTCCCATCAGCACCACGGCCAGTGCGTTTAGCGCCAGAGCGAGCCTGAACAGGAAGCTGCGCCGGGACGGCGATGCCGGAGTCGTGAGCTCGTGGTTGGGGCACATGGTGTGTAGTTCCTCTCGTGAGGGGCCGACCCGTGAGCGTGCCGAGACCTCTATCCCCCTGCCTTTCCGGAAGCCGGGCGACCGACCACCGGAGCGCGATGGGCCGCGATCCAGGCGACCACGTCCGAGACCTCTGCCGGCGTGAGGGGCGGCCCGCGCTTACCCCGCCAATCCGGCATTCCGAGATCCGTGCGGCCGGCAATCACCGTGGTCCGCAGCGACTGATCGCTCACCAGAGCGAGATAACTCGGGTCGACGATGTCGTGGGCCTTCTCACCGCCACGCCCTTCGGCGCCATGGCAAGTCGCACACGCTGCCGCGTAGACGCCGGCTCCCCTTTCAGGATCTCCCAGGGGTGCTGCATAGGGCGGCAGCGCCGCGCCGCGGACCGCTTCCGCAGAGGCCCAATGCTCCATCACACCCTGAACGAGGGCGTCGATCTGCGCGCTTGTTAGCGATCCGCCGCGACTCCTCGCGAACGGGGTCATCGCCGTCCCGGGAACGCCGCTTTCGACCACGGCCCGGAACCGATCCGGCGGAACGAGCGCGAGATACAAGGGATCGCGGAGTGCTTGCGCAGGACCGAGCCGACCGTCCGCTCCGTGGCAGCCAGCGCAGTTGCTCGTGTACAGGGATTCGAAGTCCGTGCCCTGCGCGGATTCGTCCGCGCCTTCCTTGGGTCGGCCCGGAAGCGAATCGCATGCCGGCAGGATCAGGGCCGCGGCAAGAGCGACGAGGGGGCCGATCGTCGCCCTACGAAACGCGCGTCGCCTCATCGCTCGCGTTCGGCGGGAGCCTTGCTCCCAGGTGGTGCATCGTGCACGGGTGGTGTCTGAGGGGTTTCCACGGGCAGGGTGTGGGCGACGACCCAGCCAGCCGCGAGCCCGAACGCGATCTGCGAGGCCACGAACCAGGGCCAGTCGATGCGCGCATCGAGCACCGGGTTCACGATCCCGAGGACAGACCAGATGACCCCTGTCCACAGAAGCGGAGCGACGAGGCCGCCCCACAAGAGGTGCCGACGCGGGAGCATGGGCAGGATCAGGACGTAGAGGAGCCCCACCAAGAGGGAGATCGTTCCGTGGGCGAAGAGTGCAACCACAAAAGCGGCTCCGTTGAATTCGCGGAGTTCGCTCGTGCTCGCGGTCGCAAGGCTTGGAAGGCCGCCGGCTGCGAGCAGATTGATCGGATACCAGAGACTCTGCTGGGCGAGCAGGCCGTACGCGATTGCCACGGCCGCCATCGCGACCCCACCCGCGATTCCTCCGGTGATTCCGGCGGAGTATGGAGGGACCTCGACCGGGAGCCGGAGGCGGTGTCCGCCAACGGCTGCCGCGGGCAAGGGCTTGGGTTCCAGGTCGGCCCCGACGGACCGCGGAGCGGCCTGCCGCCGCGAAAGCACGAACCTCTCCACCCGCGCGATCGGTAGCACCTGGCGCCACCAGCCCACCGCACCGACCAGCGTGAGGACCGCCCCCACCACGCTGACCGCCGCGTTCGTCAAAAGACCCGCTCCGAGGAGCGTGATCCCGAACGCGGCAATCACCGGCGCGGCCGTCGGCGCCGGGAGCTCGATCGTCCGACCCTCGTCGTCTCGCTCCTCGGCGCTCATCAACGACCCACCACGTAGACGACAGTCAAGACGACGAGCCAGACGACGTCGACAAAGTGCCAGTACCACGAGACGAGCTCGACGCGCTCGGCATGAGCAGGGCGCAGCGCGCCGCGAAACGCGCAGCAAAGGAGGATGATCAGCATCGAGAGGCCCACGATCACGTGTCCCGCATGGAGGCCGACCAGTGAGTAGAAGGTCGTTCCGAAGAGGTTCGTGTTGATGGTGAGGCCATCGTGAAAGATCAGGCGGTGCCACTCCCGGGCCGTGCGGGAGAGGAACCCGGCGCCGAGCAGGATGGTGGCCCCGAGCCATGCGGCACTGATTCGCTCTGCTCCACGCTTGAGGGCGCCGACAGCGAACACCACTGTCACGCTACTCGCCAGAAGACACACCGTGCCGACTAGCGGGAAATCGAGGACGTCCTTCGGATAGGGGCCGCTCAAGCTCTTCCCGATATAGAAGAGATACGCGACGACAAACACGGCCAAGAGGGAGGACTCGCACGCAATGAGAGCGATCATGCCGACCCTCCCTCGCGAGCTGGTCTCCTCTCCACCAAGTTCCGGTGTCGCGCTTGCCGCACTCATCGCGCTCTCCTCACTCGTGGGGTCCATCGGGGTCGTCGGGGTGCTTTTGGTCCCAGAGTGGCCGCCGGCTCCTCACGACCGGCAGGCTCTCGAAGTTGTATGCAGGAGGGGGCGAAGTCGTGGTCCACTCGAGTGTCCAGGCGTCCCACGGGTCATCGCCGGCCGGGGCGCCGCGACGGAGGGAGACGACAATGTTCACGACGAAGAGTGCCACCGCGGCGATCTGGAGGGGAACCCCGAGGGTCGCGACCGTGTTCAAGAGGTCCCACCCTCGATCGGCTGGATAGGTGTAGATGCGTCGTGGCATGCCTTCGAATCCGACGAAGTGAAGGGTTACGAAGGTGAGATTGAAGCCGAGGACGAGCAGCCAGAAGTGCCAGCGGCCGAGACGCTCGCTCAGCATCCGGCCCGTGACCTTTGGGAACCAGTAGTAGATCGCGCCGAAGATCGTGAAGAGGAGCCCTCCGATCAGCACGAAATGGAAGTGCGCGACGACGAAGTAGGAATCGTGGAGCTGCCAGTCGAAGGGCGCGACGGAAAGCATGATGCCCGTAAGCCCGGCGCACAAGAACTGAAAGAGGAAGGCGAGGCAGAAGAGCATCGGCATCTTGAAGCGGATCTGGCCCCCGTAGATCGTGGCGAGCCAGTTGAAGATCTTTATCCCCGTCGGAACTCCCACCAGCATGGTGGAGGCCACAAAAAGTGCATTCGGCGCGGCTCCCAGTCCCACGGTGAACATGTGGTGCGCCCAGGTGCCGAGCGCAACGAATCCGATACTGATCGATGCGGCGGCGACCATCGTGTAGCCGAAGATCACCTTCCGCGAGAAGACCGGGATGATCTCCGAAACGTACCCGAAGCCGGGTACCATGAGGACATAGACCTCAGGATGTCCAAAGAACCAGAAGAAGTGCTGCCATAGGACCGCCGACCCACCTGCCTGCGTGTCGAAGAAGTGAGAACCAAGAAAGCGATCGAAGAGGAGCATGATCTGCGCCGCAGTGAGCGGCGGCAGGATGACGAGGGTCATGGCCGAGACCACGAGCATCATCCAGACGAAGAGCGGCATGCGTCCCAGGGTCATCCCCGGGCACCGCATCGTGAAGGTGCTGGCCACGAGGTTCACGGCCGTGGCGCTCGTGCCGATTCCCGCGATCAGAAGGCCAATGATCCAGTAGTCGGTGCTATGGCCTCTCGAGAAGGCGCGTCCAGCGAGGGGCGAGTAGGCGAACCACCCGACGTCCGGAGCAGATCCCGCCCCCGCGAGGCCATCCCCGCCGATGAAACTGAAATACAACAGGAGGCCGCCGAACAGGAATAGCCAGAAGCCGAAGGCGTTGAGACGCGGAAAGGCAAGATCGCGCGCACCGATCATCAGCGGAACGAGGTAGTTCGCAAAGCCAAAAACAATTGGGATCCCCACGAAGAACACCATCGTCGTGCCATGCATCGTGAGCAGACGGTTGTAGAGCTGGGGCGAGATCAGCGTGTTGTTGGAGACCATGAGCTGGAGGCGGATGAGCGAGGCCTCCGTGCCGGCGACCACGAGAAATGCAAGGCCCGAGACGACGTACATCACACCGAGGCGCTTGTGGTCCACGGTGACGATCCATTCGTGGAAAACGGAAGTCCAGGGTCGGGGCGCGGCCTGCGCTCCCTCGATCTCCGAAAGCGGCCCGGTGATTGCGCTCATAAGGCTC
>DAIOWK010000114.1:0-10153 GCA_036758525.1 Myxococcota bacterium | reverse complement strand
ACGGTGGAACGAGCTACTTCCGCGATGTGGAGTTTTCGCCAGTGCCCGAACCTTCTAGCCTGCTGCTGGCCGGCCTGGGTTTCGTGGGCATGTCCTTCGCCGCAAATCGCCGACAGTCCGCTTAGGTCTCCATGGCCTAACCCAAGCGACGATGCAGTCCGTGTAACTCCGGGAACGCGATCACGTCTCCGACCTTTCGGCATTACACCGCAGTGGGTCGTCCTCCTCGAGTGCCAGGTGCGTGCGCGTGCGGTTGTACTAGCGGATGTACTCAGAGACAATCCGGCAGACGTGGCGCTCGTCTAAGTTCCTCCTCGTCCTATTGCACATGCCAACTCGGAACCGAGGCATTCTATGTCGGAGCGAGAGGCGGCCGGTATCCTCGGATCCAGGGGAATGCGCACCCGACGCCGAGGTGTGAAATCATACTGAGCAATCGACCGTCGCTCGGCAGTGCTGCCGTAGTTCTGCGGAGTTCCATGCCTAGGGACTTTTTGGGGACGGTGGGGGCGATCGCTGCGCTGTGGCAGTTCTTTTCACCCAGAACAAGCAGGCACCCCTCGAGATATCGGGTCTGAGTTTCCTTTAGCGCGCAGGAAGCCGCCGTGCGCCGCGAACGCTTTTGCAGCCGAGCAAGCCCGGGAGTGGCGTGGATTATCGCGGAAGCTACAACGAAGACCCGAATCGGCCTCGCGCGGCCCCGGAGCTGCACGCACCGGATCCTAAGCCTGGTCGCGGGCGCTCGAGCGTCCGGCGTGCGATGCCCATCTCGGCCGCTGGACGCTTCAGGTCAACCACAGGGCGAGGTCGGTCGAGCTGTGCGAAGCGGCGAGCCCCAAGGCGCCCACCACGCCGTCGGCCGCAGTCGCACACAACGCACACACGAACCGGTGCTTCATGGCGCCGCCGGCCGCAACGCGCTCCGGCACCACCGCGTTTCGCTCAAGCCGGAAGAACGGCCGCTCGATCCGCCCACAGTCGTATTCCTTCGCCACGCGCTCGAGCAGCGCTTCGTAGTTTCTCATCGGGGGGGCGCAGGATGCGCTGTGCGCGGCCGGCGAAATCCGGCCGGTCTGGCGGCCCATCGCTGCCCCCGAGGAGGAGGGCGGCCGTTATTGCCTTCGGATCACCCATCGATCCTCCTTCCGAGCGGGCTTGTGCGTCGCTTTGCGCTCGGCGTGCGGCGGGGCAGGCGCGAGCTCTGGTCCGGGCTCCATGGACCTGGCGGCGGCCGCCGGCGTCCCGGGAAACTCCAGAGGAGCCGGGACGGAAGGTGCTTCGGTCGACGCCGATCGGTGTCGGAGCACCGAGAGGCCGGTCGCGAGGGCCAGACCGACGAGCAGCAGCACGAACGCGAGCCTCGGCGGCCAGTGCGAGCCCGGCGCCCGCGCCAGCGCGAGCTCTTCGAGAGCGGTGGACGGAAGCGCCTGCGTGGTATTGAGGTCGCCTTGCAGAGCACCCGACGTTGCATCCGGGAGCGTCCGTATGGAGACCGTGTCCCTTGCCAGCTCGAACGGTCGCCGTCGCGAAATCGTCTCTTCGGAGCTCTTGAAGGAGATCGGGACCGTGAGGTCCGGTACGAAGCCCTCCGCCAGGGCAGCGCGCATCTCGGCGACGCTGGCGAAGCGCTCTGGACGCCGCTTGGCGAGCGCGCGCAGGATCATCTTTTCGATCGGGTCGGGGAGGTCGGGGGCGAACTCTCGCGGCGGCGGCGGTGCGTGCACCACGTGCGCGCGTTGGACCTCGTAGAGGCTATCCGCTTGGAAGGGCAAGCGCGCCGTCACGAGCCAGTAAAGGAGCAGCCCGAGCGCATAGACATCGGTGCGGACGTCTGCTCCCTCCCCGAGCACCTGCTCCGGCGCCATCCAGGCAGGCGTGCCGATGTTGTGGCTCCCCTGGGTCAGCTGCGCACCCCCAACGATCCGCGCAATGCCGAAGTCGAGTATCTTCACGACGCCGAGCTGGCTCAGCATCACGTTCGAGGCCTTCAGATCGCGGTGCACGATGCCGTGATCGTGCGCGTGCTGGATCGCGTCGAGCACCTGGAAGTAGAGCGGGAGCGCACGCGCGCTCCGCATCGGGCCGAAGCCCCGCACGAGCCCGTGGAGCGTCTGCCCAAAGATGAGCTCCATCACGATGAAGGGCGTCTTGCCGTCCATGTGGAAGCCGTGGATCGTCGCAACGTTCGGATGGTTCAGGCGCGCGAGCGCCAGCGCCTCGGTCCGGAAGCGCGCGACCACGTCGGGCACCGCGGCGAGCTCGGGCCGCAGGATCTTCAGCGCGACCTCGCGGTCGAGCGAGAGGTCGACGGCCTTCCAGACCTCACCGACGCCGCCCTGGCCAAGCTTCTGCATGATCCGATAGTTGCCGAGGACCTTGCCGACCAAATGGGGGCTCCGCGCTGCACCAAGGGTGCGCTACCCACATCGGAGGGCCGAAAGGGAGACTTGACCCGCACGGCCCGCGCAGTGGATGCGCAGCCGTCTACCCTACCCCCGCCAGGGAAGCCTGTCGCCCAGTGCTGCGCGACGGCGCGCGCGAGGGCGGGTTTGGCGGCGCAGACTCGGATTACGCTTCCTGGTGTCGCTTGCCATCTCGCCCGCCGAAGTCGTCCAGCGCGCGGCGCGGAGCCTGTCTGCGATCCGCAGATCCGGCAGCCGCCCGTGCTGGTTGGTGCCGAAGAACTCCACGAGTCCGCGGATGCGGAGATCGGCGTCGGCGAGGACCTCGGCGTCCCCTACGAGATGAACGTACCGCACGGGCGACTGGTCGAAGCACGAGGTCCAGCATCATAGTCATCCAGATCCTCATTTGTGAGCAGTACGAGTTTCGAGCAGCGGCACCAGAGCGACGATCGACCCCTCCAGACCGGAGGCCCGAGGGATCCCGGAGCTCCGCAAATCTCTGCTCTGGTGTGTTTCAAAACGACGCACGTTTACCGCTGGGACTTCTCTTCGCGGTCCGTCGCGGAATCGAAAGGACCTCCAAGCCGGCGGCAAGACGGTCGACGCGGGACTGGGTGGTGGCCGTCTCACGCCAGTGTGGCGTAATGCTGCATCAATCTGTCTAATCGATGGGAAAGCCCGCCACACTCGCGGTCGTACGGCCTCTGTGCAGCCTGACGATTTCACCCAAGTCGTATCCCGCTGGCACGCAGAGTGAAATATCGGTGTTCCGCACGCGCGCGCCGCGAGTCGGCGAAGGGATCGCGCGAGCGAGTCCCGGTATTGGGCGAAGTTCGCTCCGCTGGTCCTGCTTACGGATCTCATCCGAATGCTGGGGCGACTCCCTATGATTCCTCGCGCAAAACCTTGGAGCCGCGATGCAGTTCGCGAAAGAGGGATTCAACAGTACACCGACTGGCTTACGCATGGCGTCCCCTCGTCTCGGGACGAGATCGCGCGAGGAAGAGGCTCGGTCATCCATCGCAACTTCACCAAAGTGGCAGTCTACCGGGACGACCAGGGCGCGTTTGCATGAATGATCTTCGGTTCGCGCCTACCTGGGCCAGATCGTCGCTTAGAATTGCTCGAAGTATACCTTGGACTGCCCGTGCCACGGCTCGCGTTTCGATGAGCACGGTCGAGTCTTCAGTGGACCGGCCCTCCACGATCTGGCGAAGGAGACCGTTTCCTAAAGCGGGACGAGCACGACGACCGATCCAACAAGTGCGACGAACATGCTGTAGAGACTGAAGCCGGTCACATCCGCGAATCCTGTCGCCGTCGACTCCATCGGGTGGGGGAGGCTGGTGAGTCGCTACGATCCGATGGTGCCGGTAGAACGGCTTCTCGCGGACTCCAAAGCGATCAGCCGATCCGAAGATGCCTTGAGCTGGCTGAGCTCTTGCCTTTCGTCTCCTCGGTCCACGATGAGGTCGAGATTAGCCTCAAGGACCTCGCTTACGATGCGCTCGCAGCTCTCCCGATCCTTCACGCGGCGGCTTACGTAGGCGTAGACGCGACCGAAGCAGCGGTCGAAGCGGGCAGAGAACCCCTCCCGAGTGACTGACGTCACGCGGACGAGCGGGTCCGGGTACACTTCTGGACCGCGCTCTCCCGGCGACAGCCTCCGCTCTCTTTCGGCATCTTGCGTCACGCGCCTTTGTTACTTTCCATCCCGACGCACCCGCGCAAGGCCGTGCGTCGCGTTCATTCGTCGTTCTCGCGCCGCGCGAGCACGAGCTCCGCTCGTAGGAGAGGGCGTCGCGTGATGAGGAACCCGACGCCGAAGAGGATCAGCGCAGAAGGCTCGGGCACCGCCGGCGCAACGGGGGCGGTTCTGCTCAGAAGCGTCCCCCGTCTGGGAAGCCCTCAAAGTGCTCGCTGTGAGCCATGCCGGCCAGCTGTTGTCTCTGGACTTCAACGCGTGTTGCCTCCTGGCTGCGCCGGGTGTGCTGCAAGCCAACGAGGTTCAGCTCGCTCTGTAAGAGGAGGTCTTCCGATCCCCGTTGGTGCTCCTCGGTCCACCTGCCTGGCGTGGCGTCAGACCCCAGTTCGGACGTCTGGGACCGGAACGACAGATCGGCGTGCTTCGCCGAGGTCGAGTCTTCGCGCTTCGCCTTGTCACGGGCATTGCCTTCGTGGAACGACAGCGCCCAAGCGGGCGCACTCCACGCGCTGAAGCCGAGAACGACTACGAGTAACGCTGTCTTCAACAGGGGATTCGATGCACTCACCAGTTCACGGCTCGCACGAGATCGCCGAGCTGCCACGGCTTCTCGAGAAACTGAGTCACACCGCGCTTGGCGAACTCGTTGCGGCGGTCTGCGCCGCTGGTCCCGATCAAGGGCAGTACAGCGCGTGCGGTTCGAAGCCGCTTCACCAAGTGGCCGACGTCACCGTCGGGCATCTGGAAGTCGAGAATCGCCAGTGCGAGCTCCGGCTCACCGCCCACGAGCGTCACCGCCTGATCGTGCGTATCGGCGAGAAGACAGATCGCGCCCGCGTCTTGGAGCCATCCGCTCGTTACCCGCCGGAGGAGCGGGTCGTCGTCAACATAGAGGATTCGCTTGCCCCGGATTCGGCTCGCGCCATATCTCGCCGAGGTCGCGCGCGAATGCGCTTCGCCCTGTGCCGCTCTCGTCATGCCCGACTCCTCAACCTCCGGCGAGTCGGGGGGCCCAGCCGTCGCGCCGGATCGTCCCGCGACTACCGCTGGCTCGTCCCGACCACCAGATCGAAGCGAACGTGAATCTCAGCATGGGCAAGGTGGTAGCGCTGCTCGAGCGACAGAAACCGCGCTCAAGCTCGGCTTCGGAGAAGCTCTCTTCGCCGAGCGGTATCCGGGCATTATCAGGATCAACAGGAGCAGCAGCCGCGCCAGACATCATCTCACTTCGAGCCTCTAGGCGAGAGCTCACTCGCGATCTGCTGTTGAACTTGGGGAGTCACCGCACGGACGCCATCCACAGATCCCGGTATTTGGCGAGCCGAAAGTGGGGATTCGCCTACTCCTCGGCAGAGCTCACCCTGCCGTGCAAAGTAACCCGGCCGAGGATGCCATCCCCCTCGATAGCCGTCGCGCCTAGGACCCCGAGCCCACGCTTCACCGCAATCACGGTCGGGACTGTCCCCGAGCTCCCTCGCGATACCGCGCAGCGATCCTGGTCTACTCGGCTGCGTGCCCGGCGCGTCCCATCCCCAACGGAGGCGCCCATACCCTCCTCCGTTGCTGGACCTCTCGGCCCGGCCGTGGAGCGTCCGTGCACGGTTGCAGTAGCTTGCATATTCCGACAGAACCCTGCGGGTGTGCAGCTCGTTCAGAGGAATCATGTGGTCCAAGTCACTCGCGACGCAAAGACCCCACGCTTCGCGTCGCCATTCTGCCATGGGGAGTGAGGCGCGATGCCCGACGCGGCGGATGCCCTGCGAGCGCTACTCGCGGCGGAACAGCGCGCAAGGAGCGACCGCGGCGCCGCGAGCTCGTGAGAGCCCGCTGAGCTCCGGCGTCACTCGGCGCCCTCCAGCTCATCGCACCCGAACCGCTCGAGGTGCTGCAAGAACGCCTCGGGGTCAGGGAACCGGCGCAGCGCTGCCTCAACTCGCTTCGGGTCCTTCGCCAAGATCACGTCCGATAGGGCCTTGAATGCTGTGTTCTTCTCTCCCTCACCCGCCGGGTCGGCGTGTGCCTTCATCATCTCGGTCACAAGTTCCGTCAGCGCCGCCAACGCGTCTTCGTTTTCAAACTCAGCGGCCGCTCGCGTGAGCGCTACCATGTCGTCGAGGAACGGGGATAGGTCCTCCGCATTCGGCTCGACGCTCGGGCGCTGAGGTACGCCGTTGCCGCGCGCTGCCGCCTTTGCCAACAGACGCAGATCGTGGGCGAGCACCGACCCCGCGGACCGCGCCGCCGTAATGATCGCTTCTCCGCCAGGGCGGTGCCCGTTCTCGGATTCGACGAGGTCTTCGACAAAGCGCATGAGTCCGTCGAAAGCATCGCCCCCCACGAAGTCGCGTACGTGCCGCGGAGAGGGGAAGAGGAGCGGGCTGAGGAGCTCAAAGCAGTCCGTCGGTGCCATCACGCAACCTCCCCAAGGTGGCCCCGCGGACTCCCTGAGAGCGCAGGACCGATGCCAGTCTCTTCCGAAGGACGGGCTGTGGTCTGTGATCTTGGTCACGGCACGGAAAGCAGGAGTCGGCGCCGGAGACATCGATCGGGGGGTAAGAGAGCCCCTCCCCCCTGCCGTGATGCCAGTTAAGGCCCGCTAACTCGCTTCTGGCGGACAGCGCGATCTGCCCGCATCTCCGGGAGGGCTGTCCGAGTGACGATGTGGCCTCAAGGGCCATGGTATCCACACCGCGAAATAGGGACGCATTCTACTCCTGAGAGAAAATTGACCTGCCTTTCGCCGTACCCTGTATGCTCGCGGCGCTTCCCTCCGGCGCGAGGCCCGTATGAACGGACAAATCAACAGCCTGTCTTGGCTTAGTATGGCCCTGGACGGACTAGCGCTTGAATACAAGAGGGACTATGGGAACGCCCGCTGGGATGGAAACGTCCTTGATGGCATCAATGATGCCGACACTCTGAGCGAACTTAGCGTCCTTCGTCTGCGCCTCTCGGAAGAAGGCGGAGACTTGCTCGTTCGACAGCTTCGTTCGTTCCGTTATGACGGCTCCGATACGGGCATGTTCAATCCGGACGTTCGCCAGCGTCTCTGACAGCATCTTTTCTTCGAGCCGAGTTCCAGGAACCGCGTCGAATCCGACTCCATGAAACATGAAGGTGGAGTGCTCGCAGGCGAATCTTCGCTTCCCAGCGAGGAATATTGCATTTCCGATCGAATCGACGTTCCCCACATTGTGGGTGGTGAGTTCGAATGGCATTGCGCGCATGACGTTGTATAGATTCATGCCGTTCATGACGTTTCCGCCAGGAGTTGAGATCAGTAGGTAGACCTCCCTCACCTTCTGATTCGCGCAGTTAGAGAGCACGTTGATCAGTGCCTCGGTAGTTTCTGCCTTGATCTCCGCGGAAAACGAGACATAGACAATCGGCGAGGGAACGCTGGCCGCTCCGGTAGCGGTGGGCTGTGCCACCTCATCGCTCCCTAGTGACTTCACGACCACCATGCACCTGATTGATCACTCTACACTGTTTTCGCCTGGCAAAAACCGAGCGGTTTTTGAGAGGCCTCAGGCCCCCGAATCGACCCGCGCCGCATCTATGTTTTTCGGCGCCTCCGCAGCGATCCTCGGATACGCACGGGACCTCGGGATCGTCGAGGCGAATCCGGTGGGCGCCTTCCGCGAAACTCTGCGGCGTCGTTCGCGGACGCAGCGCGGGCGTGCAGAGGCGGATCCAGGCCGCAACATCCGACCGATCGAAGAGCCGGCCGCGCTCAATCGACTGCTTGTCGCTGCGGCCGCCGACGGTGTGCTGCCTCAGGCGTTCTTGATCACGCTCCTCGATGCCGGACTTCGCGTCGGCGAGGCGCTAGGGCTCAAGTGGGGCTCGGTCGCATGGGGAGAGGATGAGGACGATCTGAACCGCGCGCTTCTGATCACACGGTCGCGCCCACGCGGCCGGGAAGAAGGGCACACGAAGAGCGGCCGCGCTCGCCGCGTGGCGCTCTCAAGACGTTTGCGACGGGCGCTCCTCGCGCTCCACCGTGCAGGCTTTGAACCGGGATCCGAGACGCTCGTCTTCGCGAGCCTCGGCGATCGCAACTTCTACCACCGGGAGTGGCGGCGCATCCTCAAACGCGCCGCAATCGGCCACCGAGCGCTGAAGGATCTTCGCGACACATTCGCGTCACAGCTCCTGACGTCGGGCGTCTCGCTCGGCTACGTCTCCGCGCAGCTCGGGCATTCCGACGTAGCCGTGACCGCCCGCCATTACGCGCGCTGGGCAGGCGGCGGCTTCTACCGGGAGCCCATGCCGATCGAGCAAGGTGAGGTGCCGGCAGACCTGCTCGGGCGACTGGACCAGTCACGCCACAGTCACACCACCGCTGGGGCTCCTCGCGACGGCGATTTGAGAAGTGGCTGGATTGACAGCGAATTGTGGCGCGCCGGGAGGGATTCGAACCCCCGACCCTCAGGTTCGAAGTACGAACTCGCACCAAGAAGTGACGCGGGGTTGCGTCTCCTGCCTTGCGAGGGCATGCAAGGAGCGGCACCAGGCTGCACCCGTTACGGCTCCCGGCTCTATCCGGCTCCAAGCGTGGCGCTCGCCGCATAGCTACCACGTCCTCTACGGGGGGTAGGTGGTTCCGGTCTCTGCGCCGAAGGCGTCTCCGACACATGCTCTTCCGAGAGGGGCGGGTGCCCCGATCCGGTGCGACTGAGGAGGGCGCCCTGCGAAACCTGCGCCGTACTTCCCCGCCCCGCCAGCGAGTGCGGGACGCACGAGCAAGAGCGTTGCACCGTTGCACGTGTTTCAAGGGTATGGGCACGCGGGTGGGACAGGTGGCACGACCCCCCCCGGTAGACGCACCCACCGACCCTGGCGAGCGTCGAAAGGGGCCTCTAACAAGTAGAGCTTTTTGAGGTAGTATACACTATATAGTGTTGCTCGTCGCCCATGCCGCGCAGCGGCCCACCTCTCCCACGGACGACTCGCGTGCTTATACCTGGCTCGCACATAGACTGCGAAACTGGCGTCCCCCAGGGGGGCCGTTTTAAGCTCGCGCCGCTTCGGGCAGTCCGATGGCGAACACAGGGGTTCAAACCAGGGGGCCGTTACGCACTCAGCGACCGCGCCCGCCGGTGGAGGAGGCGACGGTCGCGCTCGCAGCCTAGGTCAAGCGGATGATGTCGAGCTGGCCGAAAACCTCACGTTTTCAACATGAACCAAATTTTCGGAAGCATGCCTGCCGTTCTGCGCGAGTCAGCTCGGCTAAACCCGGGATCCTTGTCCCGCGAGGGGAAACTGCGGTGCGCACGCAGGGCAGCCCATGGCGCGTCGAGCCTTCGCGCGCGACGATTCGAAGGCACACCGAGGCATGGAGGGCGGGTCGCCGGCCCCGAAGAGGAGACCCGGGTCCTCGTCGTCGCGTGCGGTCGGGCTCGGTGCCATCGAGGTGAGGGGCATGCACGAGATCGGTCGAGGCGGTGGAAGCAAGGGTCGCTCGGCGACACGACGGCGATGATGCTCCCCGAATACGCAGCGCCGCGCAGCGCCCTGCGCCGCGGGCTGGGGGCGTGGCGAAGCCAGGAGCGCAACACGCCTCGGTGTCCGGACCAACCGCGACTCGATGGTAGGATTGCAGTGGTCACCGGGGCCACCGGGGGGATCGGGCTTGAGATCGCACGGGGCCTGGCGCGGCGGGGAGCCTCCCTGATCCTTCCCTGCCGCAATCCCGCAAAGGGCGCGCGGGTGGCAGACGCGCTCCGCGCTTCGGCGGGCGCGGGCGCACGGGTGGACTTGGTCGCCATGGATCTGGAGGACCTGGAGTCGGTGCGCCGGGGCGCTGGCGCCATCGTGGACAGTACGGCCGGTCACCCAGTGGACCTGCTAGTCGAGAACGCGGGCGTGTGGCCCCGGCGATACGCCGAGACGCGACAGGGCCACGAGATCGCGTTCGGCGTGAACGTCCTGTCGCACTTCGTGCTGCGCCGAGCGCTGGCGGCTGCAGGCGCACTGGACGCGACCCGGGTCGTCGTGCTCACCGGCGACATCTATATCCTCGAGTCGGCGTGCACGCCGG
>DAIOWK010000113.1:0-10164 GCA_036758525.1 Myxococcota bacterium | reverse complement strand
CCACGTATTCACGAAGTCGCCGATACAAGTGCCGCTCGTTGAGCACGATCACATGGTCGAGAAGCTCCCGGCGGCACGTGCCGACCCATCTCTCCGCGATGCCGTTTTGCCATGGACTTCGATACCCAGTCCGCACGGGCTCGGTGCCGAAACTGCGGATGGCCTCCCGGACCTTGTTCGAGAAGATCGAATCGCGGTCGTGGACGAGATGGGCCGGAGCAGAGGCCTCGGGGAAGGCTTCGCGGAGCTGCTGCACCACCCACGGCGCCGTGGGGTTCGCGGTGACGTGGAAGTGCATCACCTTCCGACGTCCGTGGGCGAGGACGAACCACACGTACAGCACCCGGAAAGCAATGGTCGAGACCGCGAAAAAATCCATCGCCGCGATGCCCTCGCGGTGATTCCGAAGGAAGGTCCGCCAGCTCTGCGGCTTCTGGCGAACGGTAAATCCCTTGGGAAGATATCGGGAAACCGTGGCGAGGCTCACCCTGAAACCGAGCTTCTCGAGTTCGGCTTGGATCTTCCGCGCTCCCCACCAGTTCTCGCTGGCCAATCGACGAATCAGTTCCTGCACTTCCGCCGAGATGCGCGGTCGGCCGGGACCACGCTTCGAGATCCACCGCCAATACAGCTGGAAGCCATTACGGTGCCACCGGACCACGGTGTCCGGCTTGACGATGACTAGGACCTCCCTCCATCCGGGCCAGAGCCTGTGGAGCGCGACCCAGAAGGTTCGATCGAATGGCCTGGGCCGGGGCTTTGGCTTCGTCTGGGAGTAGACGGCCAACTGCTGGCGCAGCGCAATCTCCACGATCGCCTGTTGGCCGCGGCTTCGGAAGAAGGCGAGAGCAGAGCGGAGCAATATCGCGCTCAGCTTGAGCAGTCCTTCCATGGCGGGGATCTTGCGCGACATCGCACTCGAGCAACAGTCTGATTCCGCCCTCAAGCCTGCAGTATCTTTCCCGATTGGTGAACTACCCGGGACGGAAACAGACCACCAGATCCAGAACGGGTATTGAGGACACACAGCGGTCTCTGTCGCCCTGCTTGTCTCCCGTTTGTCGCCCGGCCATTCTTGGTTGCCGTAAATACCTGATAAATCAAGCGGTATTTTATCGATTCGGGTTGATTCAGGGGCCCGGGGCCCCCGAATCAAGATGGTCGGGGCGACTGGATTCGAACCAGCGACCTCTTCGTCCCGAACGAAGCGCGCTACCAGACTGCGCCACGCCCCGAGAAGATCGGAATGGGAAAGAGTCGAGGGGCCAGTATGCCCCCTCCGCCGCTTCGCGCAAACGCGGAAGGGTGGGCGGGAGCGCAGCGCCCGCCCACCCCGTTAAGCGTCCGGCTTGGCCTTGGCGGCTTCGCGCCGGAGCTCAGCGATGGCAGCGCCATAGTCCGGTGCCCCGAAGACCGCGGTCCCGGCCACGAAGACGTCGGCGCCGGCGCTCGCCGCAAGACCGATCGTGCCGGGGCCGATTCCGCCGTCGACTTCGAGGCGCACAGCCAGCCCACGCTCGTCGATCCAGCGCCGCAGCTCACGGATCTTTGGCAGCATGCCGGAGATGAAGCGCTGTCCCCCAAAGCCGGGGTTCACGGTCATGACCAGCACTTGGTCGACGTCCGCCAGGACGAGCTCGACATGCGCCGCGGGTGTGCTCGGGTTCAGTACCACCGAGGCGCGCGCGCCAGCCTCGCGGATCTGCGCAACCGTGCGATGGAGGTGCGGGCAGGTCTCGACATGCACGCCCACGGTCGCCGCACCGGCCTTCACGAACTCGTCGATGTAGCGCTCGGGCTCGACGATCATCAGGTGGACGTCCAGCGGGAGGGAGGTGGAGCGACGCACCGCCTCGACGACGACGGGACCCAGCGTCAAGTTCGGGACGAAGCGCCCATCCATCACGTCGACATGGATCCAATCCGCACCGGATCGCTCGACCGCCCCGACCTCCTGTCCAAGGCGCGCAAAGTCGGCGGACAGGATGGAGGGTGCGATGCGCGGCGACTCGCGGCTCACCGCATGCGCTCGAGACGCGCCGCGAAGAATCCATCTGCGTCGTCACGCTGGGGAAGGCAGCGCAGATAGCCATTCTCCGTGAGGACGGGTGCGAGTCGGGCCGGAAGCTCGGAGACGGGGACAAGGCGAAACTCCGGGTGTTCGGACAGGAAGGCGCTCACCACCGCCTCGTTCTCCTCGGGCAAGAGCGTGCAAGTACTGTAGACGAGGGTTCCGCCGGGCCTCAAGCAGCTCGACGCCTGGGCGAGGATGGCACCTTGCACGTCGGCGAGCTTGGTGACGTCAGTGGGAACGACGCGCCAGCGCGCGTCTGGGTTGCGGCGCAGAGCGCCTAAGCCGGAGCACGGGGCGTCGACGAGGACGCGGTCGAACGGTCGCCCGTCCACGAGATCGACAAGGGGCGCCGAGGCATCCCGCACCCGGGTCTGCACGTTCTCAAGACCGAGACGCCGCGTGTCCCGACGCAGAAGGCCAAGACGCCGGGCGTGGCGGTCGAGCGCGAGGACCGAGCCCCCCGGTCCGAGCCGCTCCGCGATCCCCGTGCTTTTCGCGCCAGGCGCGGCGCAGGCGTCGAGCACGCGATCGGAGGGCTGGGGATCGAGGAGCTCGACCACGAGCTGCGAGGACTCGTCCTGCACCGTCATGCGGCCGCTCTGGAAGGCCGGGTCGCGACCCGGGTCGCCGCGCCGGCCGAGCACGATCCCGTCGGGCGCCAGGCGACACGCCGTCGCGTTGGGAAAGCGGGTCACGAGTTCGGCGAGCAGGGCGTCGCGGGAAATCCGCAGACGATTGGCGCGCACCGTGCGCGGCGGGACCTCGTTTAATGCGCGCGCCAGGGCGGCGGCTTCTTCGGGCCCAAACACGTCGATCCAGCGCTGCGCCAACCAGGCGGGTTGCGAGAGCGCATGGGTCAAGTGGCCGACGGGGTCCGTGGCGAGATCGGGCAGTGGGATCTGCTGGAACTCCCCGGCAAAACGACGCAGAACGGCGTTCACGAGACCCCCGGCGCGCTCCGCGCCGAGGGCATGCACACAGCGCACCGACTCGTCCACCGCCGCGGAGGAGGGAATGCGCTCGGAGAAGACGATCTGGTAGGCCCCAAGCCGCAGCCCCGCCACAACCACGGGCTCGAGCTTCTCGAGCTCGCGGTCGAGGACCTTGGAGAGCAGATAGTCGAGGCGGCCGCGCCAGCGCAGGGTCCCGTACACGAGCTCCGTCGCAAGCGCGCGATCCGGGCCCACGAGGGGACTCTGTGCAAGTGCGGCATGGAGCGCGAGATCCGCATAGGCGCGGGTCCGCTCGACCCGCAGGAGAACGCGCAGCGCGAGAAGGCGGGCCTGGGTGGGGGCGCCGCGACGTCGAAAGCCGCCGCGCCCCGCCGGGCGGCCGCGGCCGGGGCGAGCGCCGGCGGGGCTTTGGTTTCCTCCCCGCACAGCTAGCCAGCCCCCCGCGTCGCCACAATAGAAGTGTACCTCACGCCGGGGAGACGGCGCTGTGAATTACGTGCTTGCGTCCCCAGCGCCGAGCAGTGCACCGTCGGCAATCGCGCGGCCGCGCAGAAAATCCTCTGCTGCGAGAGGCCGCCCGCCCGCGCGCTGCAGGGAGAGGAGAACGAGCCAGCCGTCGCCCGTCGCGACGCGCAGGACGGGTCCAGCGCTGAGGCGAACCGTCCCAGGGAGAGCGTCTGCCCTTCCCGAAAGGGCGCGCGCGTCAAGGATGCGCAGCGTTTCGCCACAGAGCGTGGTGCGCGCTGCCGGGCGGGGGGACAAGGCGCGGACGCGACGGGCCAAGAGCGGCGCAGACTCCCGGAAGTCGAGCCAGCTCTCATGGGGCTCGAGCTTCGGGGCGACGGTCGCCCGGGCCTCGTCTTGCGGAGTCCAGCGGATGCTTCCATCGGCGACGGCCTCGACCGCCTCCGAGATCACTTCGGCCGCGAGGCCTGCCAGCCGCAGCTCAAGCTCGCCGGCACTCTCCTCCTCGCCGATCGGCGTCGCGCGCGCAAAGGCGACGGGTCCGCCATCCATCTCACGTTCCACACGCATGACCGAGATTCCCGTCTCACGCAGGCCGGCCAGGATGGCACGGGGAATCGGTGCGGCCCCTCGCAGCGCGGGCAAGAGGCTTGCGTGTCCGTTGATGGTGTAGCCCCTGGAGGGCAGCTCGCGAACCGCCTTGGGGAGGAACTGGCCGAAGGCCACGACGACACCAAGGTCGGGCGCGCAGGCGCGCAGCGCGTCGAGCGTCTCGCGCTCGCCCACACGCTCAGGGCGCAAGAGGGCGATTCCCGAGCGCAGGGCCAGCGCGGCGACCGGAGAGGGCGAGGCATGCCGTCCCCGCCCCCGCGGACGATCGGGCTGGCTCACCACCGCAACCACGGGATGACGGCCCTCGCGAAGTCGCGCAAGCGTCGGGACGGCGAACTCGGGCGTGCCGAAGAAGACGAGGCGAAGCGTAGGCTGCGTCAGAGCGCCCGGCCTGAGGGGGCCCCTGCGTCCTCCCCCTCCTCGCTCTCGCGGCGCAGGGCTTTCTTGCGCTTTTGCACGTAGAGGCTGCGTTTTAGGCGGCTAATGCGATCGATGAAGAGGACGCCGTCGAGATGATCGATCTCGTGCTGGAAGCAGACCGCGCGCAGCTCCTCGGCCTCCTCCTCGAAGGGGAGGCCCTCGAGGTCGAAGCCCCGCACCCGTACACGCCCCGAGCGCTCCACCTCCGCCTGGAAATCGGGTACGGAAAGGCAGCCCTCATTCCATGTGATGGTTCCCTCCCGTTCGACGATTTCAGGATTCACCACGACGATCGGGCTCCGTTCGCTGCCTTCCTCCGTCCACGTCGTGTCCATCACGACGAGCCGGATGGGCTCGCCCACCTGGGGTGCGGCAAGGCCAATGCCCGGTTCGTCGTACATGACCTCGAGCATGTCCTGGGCGAGCGCGCGGATTTCGTCGGTGATCTTCGCGATCGGCTTCGAGACTCGCTTGAGCCTCGGATCGGGGAATTGCAGCACGGGACGCAGCGCCATGGCCGCTCGGTCTCATAGCATGTTCATCGGATCGACGTCCACCGTGGTGCGCACCGACGAAGGAAGCTTCGTGGACGCGCGCAAGACGCTGCGCGCGGCGCGCAGCACGGCCTCGTCCGATGCACTGCGCAGGAGGAGCTGGAAGCGGTAACGATCGCGCAGGCGGGAAAGCGGGGCCGGGGCGGGACCGAGCACCTCGAGGGCTTCGCCCGGGGCTGAAGCGCCCTCGCCGCCGCTTGAGCCGAAGGCCGCGCGAGCGGCCTGGGCCAGGCGCTGCGCGGCCTCTTCGGCAGGCCCTGCGTCCGGTCCCGACACCACGGCCATCGCGAGGCGCCCGCACGGCGGATAGCCGAGGGCCGCGCGGTGCACGATTTCAGAAGCGTAGAACCCTTCGTAGTCGTGTTCCCGCACCGGACGGATCGCGTAGTGATCGGGCACGAAGCTCTGGATCACCACGCGGCCGGGCATTGCACCCCGGCCCGCACGGCCTGCCACCTGCGTAAGCAGCTGGAAGGTGCGCTCTGCCGCGCGGAAGTCCGGCAGGTGGAGGGCCAAGTCTGCGGCCACGACGCCCACGAGCCGCACGCCTGGGAAGTCGTGGCCCTTGGCCAGCATTTGCGTTCCGACCACCACATCCACCGCGCCGTCGCGCAGGTCGCGGAGCACCCTTTCCGTGGTCCCGCGACGCCGCGCCGTGTCGCGGTCGAGGCGCGTGGTCCGGGCCTTCGGGAACTGTGCGCGCACCTCCTCTTCCAAGCGCTCGGTACCGATTCCAAGCAGCGCAGTGTCCGGTGCGCCGCATCCCGCGCAGGCCTCTGGCGGCGCGATGGCGTAGCCGCAGTAGTGGCAGCTCAGCTCGTGCTCTGCCGCGTGGTAGACGAGGGAGATGTCGCAGTGTTTGCAGCGCTCGGCATGCCCGCACTCGAAGCAGAAGATGCGCGTCGAGAAGCCCCGGCGGTTCAAGAGCAGGAGCGCCTGGCCTCCGTCGGCCAGGGTCTCGGCGAGTGCGCGGCGAAGTGGGAGCGAGAGGATGAGCTTGCGGCCCCGGGGCATCGTGGCGCGCTCCTTGGCGAGGTCCACGATCTCGACGGCGGGAAGAGGCCGGCCCGCGATGCGGTGGGGAAGGGAGAGACGCGTGATCTCCCCGCGCTCAGCGGCAAAGCGGCTTTCAAGGGCGGGCGTCGCCGAGCCCAGGACGACTGGGCAGCCTGCGCTCCGCGCACGCGCGGCCGCGAGATCCCGGGCGTGGTAGTGGAAACCCTCCTCGTTCTTGTAGGCCGAGTCGTGCTCCTCGTCGATCACGATGAGTCCGAGATTTTCGAGGGGCGCGAAAAGCGCGGATCGCGCGCCTAAGGCGATGGGCGTCGCGCCCGCGCGCAGGCGCTGCCACTGGGCAAGCCGCTCCCGGGCACGAAGACCGCTGTGGAGGATCGCGAGCGCGTCGCCGAAGCGGTCTCGCAGCCGCGCCAAGAGCTGATGGGTGAGCGTGATTTCGGGAACCAGGACGAGCGCCGTGCGGCCTGCGGAGAGGGCCTCGGCGATGGCGCGCAGGTAGATCTCGGTCTTTCCGCTGCCGGTCACCCCGTGGAGGAGAAAGCGCTCGAAGCGGCGGTGCTGCACGGCCTGTGCGATTGGGAGGAGTGCAGTGGCTTGCGCCGCGGTGAGCTCGGGCGGCGCCCCATGGTCTTTCCCCGTGGCCTCGAGGAGGGAGCGCAGGCCCTCGGCCTCGGCGGGACGTTCCTCCTCGTGCAAGAAGCCCCGCGCTGCGAGGACCCGCACGAGCGCCCGGGCGCCCGGGAAGTGCTTGGAGAGACCCTCCAGGGGAACGGGGCCCGACTCTTCAAGGTGTCGGAGCAAGGCGGCCTGCTTCGGTGCTCGGGCAAGTCTTGCGGCTTCTGCGCCGGCGTCGACCGATGGTGCCAGGCCGATCCAGCGCACCGCGCGGGGGGCGAGAGGGCTTGCCGCCTCGCTCCGGCCTCGCACGACGAGGCCGTCGCGTTCGAGCTCGCGAACCAGCGCGAGCTGCCCTTGTCGCGAGCGCACGGCGGCGCCCCGGCCCGCACTTCGCGGCGCGCGGGCCAGGCGCTCGAGGAACGCCTGCGCCGGGCCACGCACCGCGCCGCGGAGCAGCGCCTCGCGTCCCCGGGCGGTGAGTGAGAGGGTAGAGCGGCTCGAGGGAGACCCTCCGGGAGGGAGGGCCGCGGCGAGGGCGATTCCGAGAGGACAGAGAAGGCGCTCGGCCAGTTCCCGCAAGACCGAGAGAAGCTCGGCGGAGATCACGGGCTCCCGGTCGACGATCCGAAGGACAAAACGCAGGCCTAGAGGGGTTCCTTCCGACGGCGCGTCACGAACCGCTACCACAACCCCCGTGAGCCTTCGTGCCTCGAGGGGGACCAGGACGCGGCGCCCCGCTTCCGCGTCGGGTGCCATGGCGGGGGGCACGAGGTAGTCGAGGGGCTCGGCGAGCGGAAGGGGAAGGGCGACCTGTACGATGCGAGCGCCGGAGGCTCCGGACAGACGGACCTCCTGCGCGTCATGGGAGTCGGACGACGGAAAGAGCGGCAATGCCATATGCGCGGAGAGTATGCGCCAAAGGAGCTCGCGTCCCATTTCTCGAATCGAGGTGCGCGAGAGCGCGCGGGGCCGCGAGCTCTGCGTGGACGGCACCTTCGCTTCGCTCTTTCGCCCGGGGCGGGTGACGACCGGGTCGGTATGGGATGCGCTCGCTGCGCCCCTCCTTTCCCTCCCGCCGGAGAGGCGGAGAAGCGTCCTTCTCCTCGGTCTTGGCGCAGGAAGCGCTGCGCGCTTGGCCCGCGCGCTGCTGCCCCATGCCCGGATCGTCGGGGTGGAGCGCGACCCCCATGTGATCGAGGTTGCGCGGGAGCACTTTCACCTCGATGCGCTCATGCTCGAGGTGGTTCTCGCGGACGCGAAGAGTTACCTCGCGCGCGGAAGAGAGAAGTTCGACGCGGTGCTCGAGGACGTCTTCGTGGGATCAGGCCGGGAGGTGTGCAAGCCGGATTGGCTTCCAGATCCGGGCCTCCTCCTCGCCGCGCAGCGCCTTCGCCCGGGCGGTCTCCTTGCGACGAATAGCCTCGACGAGGCGGCTACTGCCGCACGGGCGCTGCGCACGCACGTGGGCGCTGCCATCTCGATTGAGGTGAATGGCTACGACAACAAGATCCTCGCGGCGGGACCGGCCGGCTTGTGTGCAAGAGGCCTGCGTGCTGCAGTCGCCGCCCATCCGATCCTTGGCGCGACGCTCTCCCAGCTTCGGTTCCGCACGCTCTCCGCCTAGCGATCCTCGTCCAGGAACTGCGAGACCACGTGGTTGAAGCGTTCTGCTGATTCGGCCATCACGAGGTGTCCGCCGTAGGAGATAGTGACCAGCATCGCGTTCGGGATCTCGTCTGCGAGCTCGCGATGGAACTTCGGGGGTGTGAGAAGATCGTGGCGGCCGCACACGACGAGCGTTGGCTGCGCGATGTGGCGCAGCCGATCCCGCGTGTCGTGGCCAAGGCAGGCGCTGCACTGGCGGATGAAGAGATCATTGGAAAGCGGCGCACCGTCGCGTGCGAAGAAAGTGATCATCGACTCGATGAGGTCGCTCTGCTCCAGCGTCTCGTCCTGCAAGGTCCAGAGAAGGCGCGTTTTCACCAGCGTCTCGACGGGCAGGCCGAGCCTTGCGAGCTCGCGCCACTCCTCGAGGAGAAGGCGCCGCTTCGCATCGGGTCGGGCGTAGGTGCCGACGAGCACGAGCCGGTCGACCCGTTCGGGGTGACGCAGCACGAGCTCTTGGCAGACCATACCTCCCATGAAGACACCCAGGAGATCCGCCTTCGGGATGTCGAGGGCTGCCATCAGCGCCGCCGTGTCTTCGGCCATGTCTCCCGTGCTGAAAGCTCCGCCCGAGTCTTCGCTCCCCGCGACGCCGCGATTGTCGAAGATCACGGTGCGCCGCGTCTTCGAGAACTCGGGGACCTGGAGCGGAAGCCAGCCGCGACACGAGCCACCAAGGCCCATCACAAGAAGGAGCGGCGTTCCCGGAGCGTCGCCGTGCACTTCGTAATAGAACTTGCGTCCGGCGACCACGGTATGAGGCATGGCGCAAGTCTATACCGGACGCGCGTCTCAGGGGGGCGCTACACAAGGCCAGCGATCTTTGTTCTAGTATGCGCCCCGACATGACGGCCGATGCGGGAGAGGGCGCGGGTCTCGGGAGCTTCTTGCTGCGTGCGCTCGTCTGGGCGGGGGTGTCGGTTTCATTCCTTGCGGGCGGGTTCTATGCGGTGGGAGCCGCGTTGGTCGCGATCGGGAGCCATCGTGCGGGCACCTCGCCTGGGGAGATCCAGATTGCGGCGTTGCATGCGCTCTTCTTCGCGGTGCTGCGCGAGGCTCTGCTTCCCCACTGGCTCCTCACCCTCGCGACTTGGCTCGTGCTTGCGCGTCTTCTGCCGCGCCTCGAAGGGGCGTGGCGCTTCCTCGGCCCTTCTCTCGCGGCGGTGGCCGCGCTCTGGTTTCCCGCCGTCGGATTTGGCCTCTTCCGGGCGTGGAAGCCGGCAAACGCCCTCGACGTCGCAAACACCTGGCTTCTCATGACGGCGGCAATCGCCGCCTCACTCCTCCTCCCGCGCGTGGTCCTTCGTCCCCTCGCGCCGGGGGCCCTCGCGCGTCCCATGAGGCGAAGTACCCTCACGCGAGCGTGACCACGACAAGACGCCGCGGCCGACCGTCCATCCCGAAAGAGGTGCAGCGACAGCGCCTCATCGATGCAGCGCTGCGCGTGCTCGAGAACAGCCACTACGAGAAGACAAGCGTGGCCGACATCGTGCGGGAGGCCAAGATGTCCTCCCGGTCCTTCTACGACCAGTTCAAGTCGAAGGAGGACCTCGTCGCGGAGATCGTCGAGGAGAAGGCGCGCCACTTCTTCGAGCACTTGGAGTCGAAGCTCTCGGAGCCGAGAAGCCTGGTCGAGCGGATCAGCCGGGCGATGCGGGCCTACCTCGAACTCTTCCCCGTCGCGACCGTCGACCTTGAGCGTCTCGGTGGTGAGGCTGGCCTGCGGATACGAGAGGTGCGCCGGCACTACGTGCAGCTCCTCACCGACTTCAACATGCGGGGGTTT
>DAIOWK010000112.1:0-10279 GCA_036758525.1 Myxococcota bacterium | reverse complement strand
GGGTTTTTTCATCAAGGACGGCGGCATCGTGGCCGTGCAGCAGGGGAAAAAGGAGCCGAAGGTGCTCGAGGATCCGGACGACGGGATCCTCTACTCGGGTCCGGTCGTGGTGTTGACCTCGCGCATCACGGCATCGGCCTCGGAAATTCTCGCCGGCGCACTCAAGGATTATCAGCGAGCGGTGATCGTGGGGGACGACCAAACCTTCGGAAAGGGAACCGTGCAAAGCGTGGTTCCCCTGCGTACGGGACTCGGCGCTCTCAAGATCACGACCGCTCTCTTCTTCCGGCCGGCGGGGGAGTCGACGCAGCAAGAAGGAGTCCCCTCTGATGTATCGATCCCCTCGATCACGAACTCGCCGGAGTTTGGCGAGGGCAGCCAACCCTACGCGCTCCCGGGCCAGAGCATCTCACCTTTCCTCGATCCCAAGGTTCTGAAGGACGCACCCTGGCTCCCCGTGACACCCGACGTGGTGAGCACGCTGGCGGAGAAGTCACACGCGCGAGTGGCGGCGGCCAAGGACTTTGTCGAGGTCGAGAAGCAGCTCGCCGAGGCCAAGAAGAACCAGGGCACGGTCCACCTCGCCGACATCCTGAAGGAAAAGGACAAGGATAAGGACAAGGACCTGGACCTCACGGGCAAGGATGCAGCCCACGAGCCCACTCCTCAGCTCAAGGAAGCGCTGAACATCCTCACAGACTACGTGGTGCTCGACCACGATCGCGCGGTCGCTCAAACCCACTCCGCCGAGCAGCAGAACTGAGCCTTTAGCCCAAGACGCGATGGTCGAGCCCCCGCTCGCCGAAGATGCGGCGAGGTCTCGGCACGTAGCGAAGCCCGAACCGGCGAAGCCCGGCCTCCCGGGCCAGGCTCGCCGCTTGTTCCGGAGAGTCCACGAGCGTCAGGTGGGAGAGCTCCTGACCGGTGAGGGAGCCCGCACGTACCATCGACCGCAACTGCTCTACGAGAGGAGCCCAGTACTCCGATCCCAAGAGCACGATGGGGAAGTCCTTCACCTTCCCGGTTTGAACGAGCGTCGCGATTTCAAACAGCTCATCGAGCGTGCCGAAGCCTCCGGGCAGCACAATGAATGCGTAGGCGTACTTCACAAGCATCAGCTTGCGCACGAAGAAGTACCGGAAGGTGACGTGGCGATCGAGCCAGGGGTTGGTGACCTGCTCGTGCGGCAGCTCGATATTGCAACCCACGGCGCGGCCGCCCACATCCTTTGCGCCACGAGACGCCGCTTCCATCACCCCGGGGCCGCCGCCTGTCATCACCGTGAAGCCGACGCGCGCCAGCTCCCGGCCCACGTCGCGGCCGAGGGCGTACACAGGGTGCCCCTCGCCAAAGCGCGCGGAGCCAAAGACAGTGACGCAGGGACCCACAAAGTGAAGCGCGCGGAATCCCCGGATCAACTCGGCGAAGATGCGCAGGGCACGCCCAAGCTCGAAGCTACGGGAGCGCGGTCCTTCTAAGAACGGCGCCTCCTCGGTCGTGGCTTGTGTGCTCGCCCGGGGAGCGGAGGTCACGGGACGAGCACGAGCTTGCCGACCGTCTCCTGCCGCTCGATGCGCGCTTGGGCAACGGCCGCCTCGGCAAGAGGCAGCGTCTCGATCGGCACCTGGAGCGCGCCCGTCGCAAGGCCCTCGAAGAGGGCGGAGAAGGCGCCCGGAATCTCGGCCATGCGGTGCTGGAGCGTCGTGCCGAGGAAGTAGGTGCGGAGCCCGAGATTGCGCCGCGACCCGAGGAACCCCGTCGCGAGCGAATCGAGAGGCGGCTCCCCTCCTGCGGTTCCGAAGAGGATCACCGTCCCTTCCGGTGCGCAGGCCTCGAAACTACGCCCGAAGTGCGGGCCGGCCACGGAATCGTAGACCACGTCGACCCCGCGACCGCCAGTGATTTCCCGGATCCGTGCCAGGACGTCCTCACGCCGGTAGTCGATGGCGTGCGGGTAGCCTGCGGCATGGGCCGCTTGCGCCTTTTTCGGGCTCGATACCAAGCCGATCGCCGTCGCGCCCTGCTCGCGGAGAAGGCCCCCCAGGAAGCAGCCCACGCTTCCGGCCGCAGCATGCACGAGCGCCGTGGTTCCCCGTCCGACGCGGAGATCGTGGACCAGAAAATAGGCGGTAAGCCCGGCCACGGGGCAAGCGGCAGCCTGCTCGAACGAGACGGCCTCGGGAATCTTCACGGCGAGCGCTGCGAGCGCGATACTCTTCTCTGCGTAGGCACCGTGGAGATGGATGCCGAGTACCCGGTCACCGGGACGGAACTGCGGAACTCCTGCAGCGACGGCATCCACGATCCCCGCGAAATCGGTGCCGGGGACAAAGGGCGGCGTGAGCCCGGCTTCGCCGTGGCGGCGGGTCTGGATGTCGTGGAAGTTGATGGCGACCGCGCGATTGTGGATGCGCAGGGTCCCGGCGATCGGCACCGGCTCGGGCACCTCTACGAGCTTCAGCACCTCCGGTCCGCCGGTCCCCGTGACGTGGATCGCTTTCATCGCCCTCTCCTTGTTCTGTGGCCGTGTGTGCGCGGCGGTCGCAGGCCCTGTCCGCCGATGCTCTGACAGGCTCCGCGCTCTCCGTTATCCTGGGGCCCCAAGCCCGTGTGCCGCAGCCGCGGAGGAGTCCGGATGAGCCTGTCTGAGCATACCCGAGAGCGCATCTCTTCCATGATCGAGAAGAACCGCGTCGTGCTGTTCATGAAGGGGAACCGCCGTGCGCCCCAGTGTGGCTTCTCTGCGCGGGTGATCGGCATCCTCGACAGCATGCTGTCCGACTACGAGACCTTCGACGTGCTCTCCGATCCCGAAATCCGCGACGGCATCAAGACCTATTCTTCGTGGCCGACGATCCCCCAGCTCTACGTCGGGGGCGAGTTCATCGGAGGCTGCGACATTGTGACGGAGCTGTATGAGAGCGGCGAGCTGCAAGAGAAGCTCGGCGTTCCCGTGAAAGCGGTGAAGCCGCCCTCGATTCGAATCAGCGACACCGCCGCCCAGGCGCTGCGCCAGACGGGCGCTGGCGCGAAGGGCAAGGAGCTCCACCTGACCGTCGACGCACAGTTCAAGAACCAGCTGTACCTGGGGCCGCGCCAGCCGGGCGAGCTGGTCGTGGAGGCGAACGGCATCAGCGTGCTGGTCGATCGCCCGAGTGCAGAGCGGGCAGAGGGACTCACGATCGACGTCGTAGACACGGAGGATGGTCCGGGCTTTCGGATTGAGAACCCGAACGCACCGCTCCAGGTGAGACAGCTCAGCCCCGCCGAACTCAAGCGCAAGCTCGACGCCGCGGAGCCCTTCCACCTCTTCGACGTGAGGACTCCCGAGGAGCGGGCGCAAGCGAGGATTGAGCGGGCTCGCTTGCTGACGCCCGAGGTCGTCGCGGAGATCGAGGCCTTGGACAAAGACGCGGTGCTCGTCTTCCACTGCCACCACGGCGGCCGGAGTCAGAAGGCCGCAGAACACTTTGGCTCCCTCGGCTTCCGCAACGTCTACAACCTCGCCGGTGGAATCGATGCGTGGTCACGCGAAGTGGACCCGACGGTCCCGCGTTACTAGGCGGGAAGCCACAGCGTGCCGCTTCAGATTCTAAACGCAGCGGTGGACACCACCGGGGTCCTCCGCAAAGCGCTCGAGGCGGCATTCCCACGAGCTGAAATCGACGTCTCCTCCGCGAGCCCGGGACACTTCGAGCTGCGCGTCGTGTCCAAGGCCTTCGAGAACAAAACGCGCCTTCAGCAGCAACAGCTCGTGTACAAGGCGATCGCCCACCTGATGAGCGGTGACTCCGCGCCCGTGCATGCCATCGACCGGATGCAGACCCTCGTGCCGTGAGTGCGGGGAGCCTTAACGGCCGGGTGTGTATCGTCACGGGCGCAAGCTCGGGCATCGGGCTGGAAACGGCGCGCGGACTTGCCGCGCAAGGCGCCACCCTCGTCGCCGTCTGCCGCAGTCGGGAGCGAGGCGAGGTGGCCCTCGCGAGCATCCGCGAGAGCACGGGAAATGCCGACCTCCACCTGGTGCTCGCGGATCTCTCCGCGCAGGCCAGCATCCGGCAGCTGGCCAAGGAGCTCGTGGCGCGTTGGCCGCGCCTCCACGTGCTCGTGAACAATGCCGGTGTGGTCGAGACCCGGCGCAGACTCACAGCGGATGGGATCGAGACCGTATTCGCCGTGAATCATCTGTCCTATTACCTCCTGACACGCCTCCTGCTGAACCGCCTGCAGGAGAGCGCACCGGCCCGTGTCGTGAACGTGTCCTCGGATGCACACCGCTTCGCCAAGCTCGACTGGGAAAATCTTCAAGGGGAGAAAGGGTGGGGGTTCATGCGGCAATACGGCCTCTCGAAGCTTTGCAATATCCTCTTCACACAGGAGCTGGCGAAGCGCATTGCCGGGAGCGGCGTCACGGTGAACGCGCTCCACCCGGGCGCTGTCGGTACCCGGCTCGGCCAGAATAACGGCGCATGGGCGAAGGCGCTGACGCTTCTTCTGCGACCCTTCTTCTTGACCCCGGCCCAGGGCGCAGAGACATCGATCTACCTCGCTTCGTCGCCGGACGTCGAGGGCGTGAGTGGCGGCTACTTTGTGAAGCGGCGCCGTCAAGCGCCGACGCCCGAGGCCAGCAATCCCGGGAATGCGGCACAGCTGTGGGAGCTGTCGGCGCGCCTTACCGGACTCCCGGCGTAGGCTCCGAGGCGCCGCCCCGCCCTCACGCCTGTCGCCTCAAGCCAGGCGAGCCATTGGCTTCCAGGGGTACCTTCTAAGGAGCCCGCATGATCGATCTCTACTACTGGCCCACTCCGAACGGATGGAAGATCTCGATCGCGCTCGAGGAGATGGGGCTTCCCTACAAAGTGTTACCCGTCAACATCGGGCGCGGAGAGCAGTTTAAGCCCGAGTTCCTCGCGATCAGCCCCAACAATCGCATGCCGGCGATCGTCGACCACGATCCGGCGGGCGGCGGTGCGGCTCTTTCGATCTTTGAATCCGGCGCAATTCTCATCTATCTGGCGGAGAAGACCGGCCGATTTCTGCCCAAGGAGCTACACGGCCGTTTTGAGGCTCTGCAGTGGCTGATGTGGCAGATGGGTGGCCTCGGGCCCATGCTCGGCCAAGCACATCACTTTCGGCAGTACGCCCCTGAGAAAATCCAATACGGGGTGGATCGCTATACCAACGAAGCCAACCGACTGTACGGTGTACTGAACAAGCGCCTTGCGGATCGCGCATTCGTGGCCGGCGACTACTCGATCGCCGACATGGCGTGCTGGCCGTGGATCGTTCTCCACGACATGCAGGGCCAGCGCCTCGAAGACTTTCCGCACCTACGACGTTGGTTCGAGACGATGAGAGCACGCCCGGCCGTGCAGAAGGGTTTCGAACTGGGAAGGGAACTCCGCACCCCTTCGGGTCTCGACAACGAGGCCAAGAAGATCCTCTTCGGGCAGAAGGCAACGGCCTAGGCCCACTACGATTGCCGAAGCCGATTGCCGAAGCGGCGGGTGCTTCCCGGGCCTCCGTCGGGGCGGCCCACTTGTTTAGCCGCGAAGTCGCGCCGCGGCGGTACGCCTCGATCAGGGACTTGAAGGTCTCTCTTCGGGCATACACCTTCGCCGGCCCGACGCGATTGGGGAGGCGCGCCCTTCGCTTTTGCCCACCGGTGTCCCAGAGGCCGAAGCTCACCAGAGGTAAGGCTCAGCCTCAAAAGGCCAGGCTTGCGGCGAAGTTCGCGTTCTCCCGTCGACCTCCGCGGACTGCTGGAAGCTCCCGAGTCCGGGAAGACTCCCCGCGCCTGCGTCCGCTCCTCACCGCTCCGAGCTTTTCTCTTTTCAGCTCCTGGCGGCAAGGCGCTCGAACGAGCCCACTCCCACCAACCCCGAACGCGTATCCGTCCCTCGCGACGCTGTCATTGCGCTGATGGGAGCGAGACTTCGGTCTCCTCGCACCGCGCGGCCGGATACGAAATCCACTCTACTCCTCAGACCGAAGAGGTCAACGACGAAATCGCGTGACCTCACGTATGGTCCGCGCCGTGCACGAGAAGAACGCGAGCGCTCCTTCCCCGAGGCCGGCCGCTGCGGGAGTGCTCTACGCTCTTTTCGCCTACGGGAGCTGGGGCCTCCTTCCCGTGTACTGGAAGCAGCTCACTCGCGTCCCCGTGCTCGAAATTCTTGCGCACCGCGTAGTCTGGTCCGTCGTCTTCACGGCGCTCTTGCTCACCGCCTCGAGGGGCTGGGGAGATGTACGCGCGACGCTTTCTTCTCGTCGCAACCTTGTGACGCTCGTAGCCACCTCGCTTCTGATCGGAACGAACTGGTTCCTTTTCATCTGGGCTGTGACCCACGGAGAGGTCCTCGCGTCGAGTCTCGGCTACTTCTTGAATCCGCTCGTGAACGTGGCGCTCGCGGTCGTCTTCTTAGGCGAGCGGCTGCGCCCGTGGCAGGTCGCCTCGATTGCACTCGCAGGCATAGGCGTCGTGCCGATGGCTGCGTCCGCCGGCGGGCTACCGTGGATCTCGCTTGTGCTCGCGCTCACCTTCGGCTTGTACGGGCTTTTGCGCAAGGTCGCGCCCATGGCGCCTCTTGTTTCTCTCTCGATCGAGACGGCTCTCCTCTGCCCGGTCGCGGCCTGCTATCTCGCTTGGCTCGAAACGCGGGGCAGAAGTGCCTTCTCGATTCGAGATTCAAAGACCGCGTGGCTGCTCATTCTCGCCGGCGTCGTCACGGCTCTTCCGCTCCTTTGGTTTGCAAGCGCCGCCAAGCGACTTCGCCTTTCGACCCTCGGACTTTTTCAATATCTCGCTCCGAGTGGCCACTTCCTACTCGCGGTCTTGGCTTACGGTGAGCCGTTTACTCCCGCGCACGGTGTGGCCTTCGGCTGCATCTGGATCGCTCTCGCCGTCTACTCCACGGATGCGCTGCGGGCCCAACGTACACGGCGGGAGGGTGATCCCGCGCCCCGCGCGCTATCCGGGGCCTCTTGAGCCGGGCGAATCCGCTCCAGCGAATGGTATAGTCGGGCTTCTTTTGCGGGGGGAGAACGGCGTGGATGACCAGGAGAGAATCGCTTCATGAAGAGCTTCGCGGTCCCCGGGTACGTTCCGCTCCTGGTTGCGCTTGGCCTCCTCTCCGCCTGCAAGAGCGAGCCAAAGCCTGAAGCCGGCCCCGTTGATGTCGTGGTCGCCGAGGTTCTTCAACGGGACGTGCCAATTACCGGGGAGTGGGTCGGGACCCTGGAGGGCCAGATCACCGCCCAAATTCGTGCCCGCGTGACCGGCTACCTGCAGGCAAAACGCTACCAGGAGGGGAGCTACGTCCGGCAGGGAGACCTGCTCTTCCTGATCGATCCTCGTCCCTATCTGGCCTCGCTTGAGCAAGCCAAGGGACAGCTCGAGCGCCAGCAAGCGCTCTTGAAAATGTCCCAGATCAATGTCGCCCGCTACACGCCACTCGCCAAGGAAGGTGCGGTGAGCCAGCGCGAACTCGATAACGCAACACAAATGATGGACGCAAATGCTGCCGCAGTAGACTCGGCCAAGGCGAACCTCGATCAGGCGATCTTGAACTTGCAATGGACAAAGGTCGAGTCACCGATCACGGGGATCGCGGGTGCAGCCCAAGGCCAGGTGGGCGATCTCATCAGCGAGAGCACGATTCTCACAACCGTGTCGCAGGTGGATCCCATCCGTGTCGCTTTCCCGGTGAGCGAGCGCGAATACCTCGCCCTGGCGGAGCGCCTATCCCAAGCGGGCGCTCCGGGCACGGGCCAGGAAACGCCCGAAGGCACCCCACCGCCCTCGTCCGAAGTGCGCGGCAAACCCGGTGGCCTCGAGATCATTCTCACGAATGGGGACCTCTATCCCGAACGCGGCACCTTCATTTTCGTGAACCGCCAGGTGGATGAAAGGACCGGCACCATGCTCGTCAAAGGCGAGTTCCCGAACCCCAAAAGTCTCCTGCGCCCTGGCGGATACGCAAAGGTCCGCGCCGTCACCTCGCTCAAGAAAGGAGCGCTGCTCGTGCCGCAACGGGCAGTCTCTGAGCTCCAGGGCACCTACCACGTCGCTGTCGTGGACAAGGACAACAAGGTCTCGATCCGAAGCGTGCAACCGGGCAGTCGCTTCGAAGACCTCTGGATCATTGAGAAGGGTCTTGAGCCCAACGAGCGCGTCATTGTCGAGGGGCTGCAGAAGGTGCGGGACGGGACGTTGGTGAATGTCCAGACCGCGGCGCCGGGAGGAGCAGGCGGGAGCGCTCCTTCGGCGGCCAAAGCCCCGTCGCTGTCCGCAAGGGCTAGTGGCTAGAACATGGGCCGTCGGATCGCCCGGACCGGATCACCGGCCGCACTGGTCACAGCACTTCTCCTCTCGGGTTGCGCGGTCGGTCCGAACTATGAGCGCCCTCCTCTCGCCTCGCCTGAGACCTTCCGGGGCGAGGCGGCACCGCCCTCCGCGTCGTCCCTCGCCGATCTTCCCTGGTGGGAGGTGTTCAATGACCCGACACTCGTCGCCCTGATCCAGGAGTCCCTCCAAAACAACTACGACCTTCGCATCGCCGTGGCACGTGTCGAGGAGGCGTCCGCGGGGGTTGGGATCGCGCGTTCCGAGATCTTTCCACAGTTCGGCTACGGCTTCGCCGCCTCGCGAGGAAGGAACTCGTTCCTCGGAGGGATCTCCGGCACAAACTCCGGCACGGGAAACTACTTCGTGGCGGCGCTCAACGTGTCGTGGGAGATCGACATTTGGGGACGCATCCGCCGGGCTACCGAGGCGGCGCAGGGACAGTTTCTCGCCACGGACGCCGCGCGCCGCGGCGTCATCCTCTCGCTCGTCGCGGGGGTCGCGCAGGCTTACTTCGAGCTGCGCGAGCTCGATGCGGAACTTGAGATCACCCGCAATTCGGTTGAGACCTTCCAAAAGACGCTCGCTCTCTTCACGCGGCAGTTCCAAGGCGGCGTTGCCTCGAAGCTCGAGGTCGATCGTGCCCAGGCTGCCCTTTCGCAGGCCGCTGCCACCGTTCCGCGACTCGAATCACAGATCGTGGCCCAAGAGGACCAGCTCTGCGTCCTGCTGGGCCGCCCGCCAGGGCCGATCCCACGGGGCGCATTGTTGATCGATCAGAAGATGCCGTCGCCTGAGATTCCCGCAGGCTTGCCGTCGGCCCTGCTCGAACGACGGCCGGATCTCGTCCAAGCCGAGGAGGTCGCTTTTGCCGCGAACTCGAATGTAGGTGTCTCCATCGCAAACTTCCTGCCGACGATTGGACTCACCAGCATCTACGGGAGCCAGAGCACCCAACTCTCGAATCTCTTGACGAAGGGGACAGGCCTCTGGGGTCTGGCCGGCCAGGCGGCGGGCCCCCTCTTCCGGGGTGGGCAGCTTTACTACAGCTACAAAGGCGCGCAGGCGAGCCTCGCGGAAACCCAGGCTCAGTACCAGGGAACCGTGCTCACCGCCCTGCAAGAGGTCTCAGACTCGCTCTCGGCTCGGCAGAAGCTGATCGAGTCGCGCGAGCAGCAGGTTGTGGCGGTCACCGCACTGGAGGAGTCGGTACGCCTTTCCCTGCTCCGCTACACCGATGGGCTCTCCAACTACATCGAGGTGCTGGACGCCCAGCAGCAGCTCTTCCCGGCCCAAACCACCCTCGCGCAGGTCGAGCGCGATCAGCTTCTCGCCGTAGTGCAGCTCTACAAGGCGCTCGGCGGCGGCTGGTCGATCGACGCTGCGCCGGGGACCCCGGCTCCCACCCCGCCGCCAACGCCGAGCCCGTAGGCGGTCTTCAGGGCTCGGACGGTGCGGGCGCGACCGCCGGGCTCTGCGCCGGGGTTGGCTCGGCGCTGCGTTTCGACAGCCGTTCCACCAGGACGAACGAGACCGGGATCAGAAAGATCGCGAGCAGGCTCGCCGCCAGCATGCCACCCAAAACGGTCGTTCCGAGCGTCTGCCTGGAGATCGCGCCCGCACCCGTCGCGATCGCGAGGGGTACGACGCCCAGGATAAACGCGAATGCTGTCATGAGAATAGGGCGCAGCCGCAGTTTCGCTCCGGCCAGGGCAGCCTCGATGAGCGGTGTTCCCTTCTCGTACTCGATCTTGCAGAACTCCACGATCAAGATGGCGTTTTTTGCAGAGAGCCCGATCAGCATGACGAGGCCGATCTGAGCGAAGACATTGTTTTGAAACGCGCGGAGCCAGAGCACAAAGAACGCACCGAATACACCAATCGGGGTCACGAGCAAGACGCTGAAGGGAAGCGACCAGCTCTCGTACTGTGCCA
>DAIOWK010000111.1:0-10299 GCA_036758525.1 Myxococcota bacterium | reverse complement strand
TGAACGATTCTTCCCGTGCGCAGGGCGGCCTGATCTGTGTGGGCGTCGCCGTCGTCGGTCTGCTCTTCTTGGTCGGCTTGCTCCACAAGAGCTACTGGGCGCTCGCGCTCCCCGTGGCTGCGCTCGTATTCTTCGTCCTCGGGCTCACCTTCTGGGTCGGCTGGACGATCGCCACCATTCGCGTCGAGCCCGAGGACCGGCCTGAGCCTCCCAGCAGCACGGGAGATGCGAAGGCGGCCTCCGAGAGCTCGGCCTAGCCTCGGCCAGAGCATGCGCATCGCCCTGCTCACCTATCGCGGGAACATGTTCTGCGGGGGCCAAGGCATCTATGCCGCCCATCTCGCGAACGAGTGGAGGCGCGCCGGCCACGACGTGCACGTGATCGCCGGCCCGCCCCTGCCGCAGCTCGACCCCGATATCCCACTTCACGTCATCCCAAACGAAAACGTGTTTGGCGTGCCGCACCCCGCGTGGGCGCGGCGCGAGCACCCGCTGCGCCTGCTCTGGCCCCTCAATCTCTGGGAGCTTGGGGTGTCGCGGTTCGGTGTTTTCCCGGAGATGCAGACCTTCGGGCTGCGGCTCCTGCTCCGCTGGCGAGCGCTCCAACGCAGGTACCGCTTCGATGTGGTGTTCGACAACCAGAGTCTCTCCTGGGGTCTGCTCGGCATCTCGGCTGCGGGTACTCCGGTGGTGTCGGTGATCCATCACCCCCTGCACATCGACCGCGAGGCGGACTTCGCGATCGATCCGTCGCTCGTGAAAAAGATTCGCCGCACGCTCTATTTTCCTCTCCTCATGCAGGAGCTGGTGGCTCCGCGCCTCGATCGGATCGTCACGGTGAGCGAGGCATCGCGGCGCGAGATCGAGCGATACTTCGGCATTCCGGAAAAGCAGGTACCCGTGGTCTACAACGGCACCGACCTGGGCGTCTTCCGTCCCCTCGAGGGCCAGCCCATCGAAGCCGACCTTTTGTTCGTGGGGCGCACCGAGGATCGCAAGAAGGGGATCGGCACACTGCTCGAGGCGATGACCCATTTGCCCGAGCATGTGACGCTCAAGATCGTCGATGGACGCATCCCCGAGAATGGACTCGTGCCCCGCTTTATCCGGCGCCACCACCTTGAACGCCGGGTGATCCTACATCAAAAGATGCTCAGCGTACCCGAGCTCGTGGCGCAGTACTCAACGGCCCGGGCCGCTGTGGTGCCCTCCTTCTTCGAGGGGTTCGGTTTTCCGGCCAGCGAAGCGATGGCCTGTGGACTGCCTGTCATCGCGAACGCCGTAGGCGCTTTGCCCGAGGTCGTCGGCAGTGACGGAGAGGCGGGACGCCTGGTGCCGCCGCGCGATGCGCGTGCGCTCGCCGCAGCGATCGCGCAAGTCCTCGCGGACCCTGCGCGCGCGGCGCGGATGGGTCAGGCGGCGCGGGCCCGGATTGCGCGGCTGTTCCGCTGGAAGGACGCCGCCGCTCAGCTCGTCGGCGTGTTCGAAGAAACCATCCGTGCTGCTCACCGTCGATCTCGAGCGGCTTGAAATCCGACCTGGCGACCGCCTGCTCGACGCCGGGTGCGGTGAAGGTCGACACTCTTTTGGGTCACTCGACCGAGGCGCCCGGGTTTACGGATTGGACCTCGATCGAGCTTCGCTGGATCGCGCCTCGGGCGCGCTGCGGGCTCGCGCGAAGGAAGTGGGCACGACCGGCGTCATGCTCCATGGAAATACCTTCCGCCTGCCCTTCGCCGACGCGAGCTTCGACCAAGTGATCTGCTCCGAGGTGATGGAGCACGTCCACGACTTCCGCGCTGCGGCGCGGGAACTCGCGCGGGTCGTGAAGCCAGGAGGTCGCGTGGCCGTGACGATCCCGACCGCCACGAGCGAACACCTCTACCTGCGTCTTGGAGATGACTACTTCGAGAGCCCCGGCGGGCACATCCGCATCTTCCGTCCGCGCGAGCTTGCCCACGGCCTGGCTGAGGCAGGACTCGCCACCACGGGGGTGGGTTTTGCCCACGCCCTCCATACGCCGTATTGGGCGCTACGGTCGATTGTCGGCCTTCCGGGGGCAGACGGGAGTGCCTTGGTCCGGGCGTACCGCCTATTCCTGTTGCGGGCAACACAGTCGCGGCTCATGGATCGACTTGAAAAGCTATTGAACTTCGTCTGTCCAAAGAGTCTCGTCCTCTACGCCCGCAAGGCCTCGAGCGCGTAGCGTTCCCGTGCGCCCGCTACGCATTTGCTTTGTCGGCTATCGGGGCAACATGCACAGCGGGGGCCAGGGCGTCTACCTCTGGCATCTCGCCCGCGAGCTCTCGCGCTCCGGGCACGAGGTGCACGTCTTCGTAGGACCACCCTATCCAGATCCGATGCCGTTCGCCAAGCGAATGGTTGAGCTCCCGAATCCCCAGCTCTGGGGAAAACGCTTCGATCCCGATCCAGCGGCGCTCCTCCCACGGCCCAATCCTTTCCGAATCTTCGAGCCGCTGAATTTTTACGAGCTTTGTGCCACCTGGTTTGGCTTCTTACCGGAACCCTTCGCGTTCAGCGTGCGTGCGTTTCGCTCCCTTGTTTCGACGCTGCGCGAAGGCGCGGCTTTTGACGTGGTTCACGACATCCAGTCCCTTGGCTACGGGCTTCTTGCGGTGCGAGCCGTGGGACTTCCGGTGGTGACGACGGTCCATCATCCGCTCTCCGTGGACCGTCGCTCGTCCTTTGCCCGGGACCGCACACTTCGTGAGGCCCTTGGCACCATGGAGTTCTATCCCGTGGGTATGCAGGCCTTCGTGGCGCGACGCCTCGACGCAGTTCTCACCTCCTCACGCACGAGCGCGGCGCAAATCCGCCGTGACTTCCGGGTCAGACCGGAGCGCCTGCGCATGGTCTGGAACGGGATCGACACCGAGTGGTTCCGGCCGCAGCCTGCGGTCGCCCGAAGCACGAGTGAGCTCCTGTGCGTCGCCCGGGCCTCGGATCCGAACAAGGGCGTCGCAACGCTGATCCGCGCGCTCGCCCGCCTCCCTCACGACGTGACGCTCACGCTGGTCGATGAGGACCACGCAGAGCACGAGGGTCGCAGGCTCGCGCGCGCGATCGGCTGCGCAGACCGACTGCATGTGGTCGGCCGCGTCTCGAGCACCGAACTCGTTCAGCTCTACGCCCGCGCCACGCTGGTCGTGGTGCCTTCGCTCTACGAAGGTTTCGGACTTCCCGCCGTGGAGGCGATGGCGTGCGGCACCCCGGTTGTGGCAAGCGCGGCCGGTGCACTGCCAGAGGTGATGGCGGTGGGCGACGCGGGAACACTCGTCCCTCCCGCCGACGCGGAGGCTCTCGCCAAAGCGATTGCAGAGCTCCTCGCTGCGCCGGAAGCGCGCGCGAGGCTCAGCGCTCGGGCGCGCCCGCGGATCGAGGCGGCGTTTTCGTGGCCGCGCGTGGCGGAGGCGACGGCCTCCGTCTACCGCGAGATCGTGGAGGCCCGCCGAGCCCGGGGCCGACCAACCAGCAGAACCACGTCTGCGAGTGACGGCACGCGGCGCGCAACGACGCTCAGCAACTGAAGCGCACGCGCCGCCGTGGCCTTCGGGAGACGCTCCACGGCGCGGGTCCATGCGGGAATCCCCCATGCGAGCGACACACCCTCGCAACGCTCGAGCTCGAGAAAGCGCGAGGCCTGCTCCCGCATGAGATCGATCTCGTAGCGCGTGAAGTGGTCTGCCGGCACATCGTAGTGGCGACGTCCCCGGCGCATGGGTCGTGCCAGCCAGCCCTCACGAACGGCGTCCATTGCGCGCACAACGCGGCAGGCCAGGGACTCGAAGTTCGCGATGGCAAGCACCACGCGGCCTTCCCGATGCACCACCCGCGCCATCTCGGCGATCGCCGCCTCAGGTCGGTCGAAGTGGTCGATCGCTCCTTTGCAGACCACCGCGTCGAAACTGGCGTCGGCGAAGGGAAGCCGGTGAGACCAGGCCTGGACCCAGGCGGGCTGCGGGGAAGAGAGACCCGCGCTTTGGAGCCTCGCCCAGCCGAGCATCCGACCGGAGGGCTCCGCCCCGACGACCCAGGCACCCCTGCTTGCAAGAGCCTGCGCGTCCTGGCCGAAGCCGCTCGCCACGTCGAGAACACGCCGCCCGGGCGCGGCCTCGGCCAGCGCTAGTGTCCGCTCCGTCATGCGTTCGAAGAGGTGCTGGGAGTCGCGCGTCGTCCCGGTCGGGATGACGTCGCTCATGTCCCGATCGAGGTCGAAGACGCGCACGGCGAGGGAATCTAGCGAGGCGCGCTAAAGCCGCCCGGCAACGTAGCTCTCGAGCAGCTCCGCCAACCCCGGATCGACCCCCACGAAGCGGATACCGATGCGCGAGGAGCAGGGGTTGGTCCACACCACGACACCCTCCAGGGCCAGAGGAAGGGTGATGCCGGGAAGGGCGAACTCGGACAAGACCGCGCTTTGGCGCTCTGGAAGGGGCCCCGGGACGGCGAGCCCCATCCCCCGGACAGAGAGGTCCCGGGCGGCCGCGCGACGCCGCGCACCGCCGGCCTGCAGCTCGACCCAGCTTTCAAACCGTGCGCGGCATCCGCCGCGAGCGATCTGGAAGGTCTCCACGGGGTCCATAGGGTGTGGCGCAGTGCAAGAACTGTGCGAGCCGAAGGGCCCTTCTGGCGTTACCTTCGCGTCCCAATGGCCGTCTTTCTTCCGAAGGAAGGAAAGCCTTTTCCCCGCCTTGTCACGACGCTTCGTGCCTGGACCAGCTTCGCGGACTTTCGCCTGATTTACCTCGCGATTTTTGCCTTCGTGCTGCTCACCGTGACGACTGTGAGGGTGACGGAGCGCCTCCTCTTGTGGCACTTCCAGCGCTCCGTTGCCGAGGCCGTCCGCGTGGATCCCTTCATAGGTCCCCTTGCGACGCAGCTTCAGCAACGAATCGATCGCGCTGTCCTCCAGTCCCCTTGGGTCCGCTGGGGCGGGGTGCGGGTCAGCGTCTTGGTGATGGCGGCGGATGGTCTTACTCCGCTCTACGTGGGAGGGCGTTCCATTCTCTCGGAGGCAGGGAGTGGTCCGGCGGCGGCGCGCCTTTTGCCGGCCACGCCGGAGGTCACGGTCAACCTGCCAACGAACGCGGTTCTCTCAAACGTGATCCTGATCGGATACGCCGCTGTCCTGCTCTGGGCCCTCTTTGCGTACACCCGCACCGCTGCGCGGCGCGAAGCCGAGCGGATTGCCGCAGCTGTCGCCGCGCGGGACGCCACCGCCTCCCGGGTCATGCAGATCGAGCACGAACTCCTCGAAGTACAGCGGCGCCTGTCCGAGGTCGAGCCGGCCGAGGAGTTTCAGCAAGAGGAGATCCGCGAGCTGCAGACCGAGCGCGCCGCGCTCCAACAGAAGCTCGCCACCGTCGAGCACCGGGAGCAGGAACTGCGGGCGCAAGCGGTCAAGAGCGTGGAGCTCGACCGCGAGCGCCGGACGCTCGAGGAGATGCTCGACGAGGCGCTTGGCGACGTATCGCGCCGCGATGAGGAGATCCAGACCTTAGAAGCCAGGTTGAAGCGCGCGGCCAAGGAGTCGAATACGGGCGGGCGCGCGCGCGAGGCCGAGCACCTCGGCCGGCGCCTTCGCACGCTCTACAAGAACCTCGAAATCGACGATCGCGCCATCGAGAACCTCGTCGAGCTACGGGACGAGACGATGAAGCTCAAGGCCGAAGAAGCTCTAAAGCGCCTCTCCGATGAACCCGACACCGCGGCTATTCGAAGAAAGGTGGGCGGCTTGCCCCCGCACTTGGCGATTTTCGAGCTGGGGTTTGCAGGCAAGGGACGGATCTACTACCAGCGTGGTGAGGTGCGGCGCTACCGAATCCTTACGGTCGGCGCGAAGAACTCTCAAAAGACGGATCTTGAGTACTTGAGCAGACTCTCCTGACTAACGGCCGAGCGCACTTCGCACCGCGGCTTTGAGCTCCGCGTCGTCCCATGGCTTCGCGAGCAACGCCCGGATTCCGAGCGCATCGAGATCGCGGGCTGGCACCTCCGCCGTCCAGCCCGTGATGAGGAGCCGGGCCGCCTGCGGCCTGCGGATGGCCGCGAGCGCCAGAAACTCGAGGCCGTTCATCCCCGGCATCTTGTGGTCGGAGAGAATCACGTCGACGCTCCGCGCCTCGAGGATCGAGAGCGCCTCGGCCGGAGTTTCAGCCGTCAGAATCTCATAACCCTCGCGGCGTAGCGATCGGCGCAGGGCAGACAGAATGCGGGTCTCGTCGTCGACGACAAGCACCACGCCGCGGACTTGCGAAGCGCCGGGTCGCGATCCTGCGGGCGTGCTCATGCCGCCGGCTGCGGAGTGGAATCGCCGCTTGTGAGAGGCAGAAAGACCTCGAACCGGGAGCCAACGCCTGGCTTGCTTTCTACGCGCAGCGCACCACCGTGGCGCTGCACGATACTGAACGAGGTCGAGAGGCCAAGGCCCATTCCGATCCCCACTTCCTTCGTAGTGAAGAACGGATCGAAGATCCGCGGCAGGTTCTCGGGTGGAATCCCGATTCCGGTGTCGCTCACCACGACCACGATGCCTCCCGACCGGCGGTGTGTCTCGAGACGGATCTCGCCCGTCTCACCACTCGACCCCACGCGCTCCTGGATCGCCTGGAAGGCATTCACGAGCAAGTTCATGAAGACCTGCTTGATCTGCATCGGATAGCAGCGGATGCGGGGGAGCTCCTCGTATTCCTTTCGCAGCACCACGGTGTGTTTCATCATCGTTCCCACGATGTTGGCCGTGGAATCAAGGCAGTCCGTGACGTCAGCCAGGGTGCGGTCCCCGGAGTCGTTGCGTGAAAACTGGCGAAGGTCCTGAACGATGTGGCGGATGCGCTCGGAACCCTCCTGGGACTCGCGCAACGCCTTCGCAAAATCTGAGAAAACAAAGTCCGAATCGACCTCCGCAGAGAGCGCCGCCAGTTTCTCGGACTGGGCGTGAATCTGATCGGCTCGCCCTGTCGCGATGGCAGCTTGGAGGTCACCCACGCGTTCCCAGAGGCGCCGGAGGTCCGAGAGGTACTCCGCCATCTGACAGAGATTGGCGTGGATGAAGCCCATCGGATTGTTGATCTCGTGCGCCACGCCCGCTGCGAGTTGACCGATCGAGGCCATCCGCTCGGTCTGCGATACGTGGCGCTGCAGCTCCTTGATCTCGGACAAGTCCTGGAAGATGGCCACCGCACCGACGCGGCGACCGTTGGCACCCTGCAAAGGCGCGCAGGAGATACCGATCGGGACGACTTGGCCCGACGGATGCGTGATCACGGTTTCGGCGCCGCGGAAACGGACCCCTTCGCGCAGCGTTCGCTCAAGGAGCTCACGACCGCGAGGCGTGTCGGAAAGCCATTCCCAGATGGAGCGGCCACGCAGCTCCGCGAGCTTCCCGCGCAGGATGCCCTCCGCCGTGGGATTGGCGAATGCGATCCGCCCCTCGCGGTCCACGACGAGGAGCGCGCTATTCATGTTCTGGATGATGTTCTCGTTGTACCGCTTGAGCTCGGCGAGGCGACGGTTGAGCTGTTCGGCTTCGGTGACGTCCCAGAGCACGAGCAGCAGGCGTCCCTCGTCGTCAAGCCTCGCCAGACGAACGTCGAAGCTGCGGGTTGCCGTACCACTGCCCGGGACCGGGGTCGAGACCCGGAGCTCAACTTCGCGGACCGTGGCTTCGCGCAAGAGCCCCAACAGCCGCTCTCGCGGCAGAAGCCCCGCGGGCAAGATCTCTTCGAGCGACGCACCCGAGGCCCGTGTCGCATCGACACCGAAGGCGCGTGCAAACTCTGGGTTCACACCCACCACCCTTCCATCGGGACCGAGCACGGCAAGCGCGGCAGGGATCGCTTGCACGATGGCGTCATTCAGATGCTCAAGTCTCCGCAAGCGCTGCTCGACTGCACCGCGCTCCAAGAGCGCGCGCCAGCGCCGGATCTGCTCGAGCACGACGACCGGCAGCACACGCGCATATTCGGGTCCCGCAATCACGCACTCCGCGGCTCCGAGCAAGAACGCGTCTCGCACGACGTCGGTTCCCGGCTCGGGCGTCACGGCGACAACGGGCGGCCCGACACCACGGAGCGCAGAGAGAAGCTCCCTCGCCTCGGCGCCGAGACCGAGGTCGAGCACGACCAGGTCGATCCCCCCGGCACGGACCCGCTCAAGACAAGCAGCGCCAGTCTCGACCGAAGCGACTCGCACGTCTGCGCCGAGGCGGCCCAGAATCGCCGCCGTCTGGGCGAGGGGGCCTGCCCCTCGCGCGGCCTGAGCGATCAGGACGTGAACCACGGGTTCGCTTTGGGTCAGCAAAGGACCCCCTTCGCAGCGAAGCTGCCGCGACTGGCGAAACACTCAGGGGGCAGCTCAAATCTACCGAATTTTGGAGAACGCTCCAACAGAACCGATCAGTCAGCGCTGCGCAGGCCGTGTTTGGCAAGCTTCCGATAGAACGTACTGCGTCCGATGCCGAGCCTGCGCGCCGCCTGGGCCGCGTCGCCGCTGGCCTCGTCGAGGGCGCGGGCAAGGGCGCAGCGTTCATAGGCTTCGAGCGAGAGCGGCACATCCAGCGGCACCCGCGCGGTGGCCCCCGGCGCGCGGCGTCGCGCGAGGGGGAGATCACCGGCGCGCAGGCGGGGTCCGCGAGCAAGCGCCAGAGCGGACTCCATCACGTTTTCGAGCTCGCGTACGTTGCCCGGCCACTCGTGCATGACAAGCAACTCCAGGGCATCGTCGTCGATCCCCTCGATCTGCGTGCTCGCGCCGCCGTGTTTGGCGAGAAAATGGTGCACGAGAAGGGGCACATCCTCGCGCCGCTCACGCAGCGGCGGGATCTCGACACGCACGACGTGCAGCCGGTAGAAAAGGTCCGTACGAAACTGCTGTGCTTCGACCATCGCCGAAAGGTCACGATGCGTGGCGGAGATGACACGCAGGTCGACGGGCACTGACCCCGAAGCCCCGACTGGGCGCACCTCCTTGTGCTGCAGCGCACGCAGGAGCTTGGCTTGGACGGTGCCCGGGATTTCACCGATCTCGTCGAGAAAGAGCGTGCCTCGGTCCGCCATGCGAAACAGGCCTGGAGACGCCCCGACGGCACCGGTGAAGGCCCCTCGCTCGTGCCCAAACAGTTCGCTTTCGATGATGGTCTCCGGCAGGGCGCCGCAGTCCACCGGCACAAACGGGCCGCTGGCGCGAACGCTTGAGGCATGGATCGCGCGCGCGACCAGTTCTTTGCCGGTCCCGCTCTCGCCTTGGATGAGCACGTGGCTCTCGTTGTGTCGGAGGCTCTGGATCGTTCGGGCGAGGGCGCGCATCCTGGGCGAGGCCCCCACGAGTTCGGGCGCGGCGCCCCGGCTGCTCAGCTCCTGCTCGAGCTCTCGATTTCGCTTCACGAGGCGATGGCGTTCGAGTGCCTTGCGCACAGTGGTGCGCACGCGATGCGCATCCTCGAAGGGTTTCGCAAGGTAGTCGAACGCACCGCGCCGCATGCAGCCGACTGCGCTCTCCACGCTCGCGTGCCCCGTCATCACCACGACTTCCACATCGGGTCGGTCGCGCTTGATCCGATCCAGAAGCTCAAGACCCGACACCCCACGCATCACGAGGTCGAGCAGAACCACCTCGAGATCGGGATCGAGGAGCGTCGTCTCGGCAGCCGCGGCGTCCTCGGCGAGGGCCAGCTTATGGCCATCGGCCCGGAGGATTCGGCGGAGCGCCCGCAGCATGAGCGGCTCATCGTCGACCAGCAGGACGAGGCTCCGCAGCTCATCGGGCCGCGGGGAAGTGGGATCGGCGCGAGGGTCTCGTGCCTCGGCCGGGGGCAGCCCGGCGGCAGCCAGCTGGGGGTCCACGGCCTTCTTATCGGTCCCGGAATCGGGACCCTTGAGTGGGTACCACCCCCGCTTGAACCGCGGACCGAAGTCCCTACACTGCGCGGGCCCCCCTCCGCTGCGCGGAGGTTTCGAAGCTGCGAAAAGCGCATGTTCTCATCGTCGACGATGAGGAACTCTACCGTCGGGCCCTAGAGCGCATTCTCTCGCGCATGGGGCTCACGGTTTCGCTGGCCCGCGACGCGAGCGAGGCCTTGGCCCTCGTTTCCGGCCAATCCGTCGACCTCGTCCTGTGCGACGTTCGGATGCCGGGAATCAACGGCATCGAGCTCGTGCGCCAATTGAAGGACCTCGAGCCCGACCTGCCCTGCATCGTGATCACTGGCTATGGCAGCGCCGAGCACTCGGTCGAAGCGCTCCGGGCCGGGGCCTTCTGGTACCTCGAGAAGCCCTTCGA
>DAIOWK010000110.1:0-10352 GCA_036758525.1 Myxococcota bacterium | reverse complement strand
GTCGTCTTCGAGTGGCTCAACGATACGACCGGCGTCGACGAGGATCCGGTCTGGGCGCAGATCTACAGTGAGGTGCTGGCCGGCGGCTACGCGTATGTCGCTGTGACCGTGCAGGCAGCCGGCATGGCCGACCTGAAGACGTGGGACCCTGAGCGATACGGGTCGCTCGGGGCGGAGAACGATGGGCAATCCTATGACATCTTCACCCAGGCTGCGCGGGTAGTGCAGGCCGAGAGCGCCACGATCCTCGGTGGACTCCAGCCGGCGAATCTCATCGGTTCGGGCGACTCGCAGTCGGCTCTGCGCATTGTCACCTACGTGAACGCGATTCAGCCGGTGACCCACGCGTTCACGGGCTTCCTCGCGGTCGGTCGTGCGGGTCCGGCGGCGCCGATCGGCGACGGCCTCGTGGCGACGTCCCCGCTCCCGGCTCTGATTCGCACCGACAATACGGCACCGATGATCCAGCTCAACACCGAAGGTGACATCGTCGAGCTGTTGGCGGGCCTCGCACGGCAGCCAGACAACAACGCCCTGCGAACCTGGGAGCTCCCCGGCGCTGCCCACATCGACAACCACGAGGCGACCTACGAGCTCGCGAACTTGGCGCGGGACATTCCCACCCTTCCGGTGCCTTCGTGCGCCTTGGGCACTCCGATCACCGGTACGGGCACGGCGCTAGACGGCATCAACGAGGCGAACAACATGCCGCTCTACGAGGTGGAGACGGCCGCGGTCGTGGCCCTGCACAACTGGATCGCCCTCGGAGTGTCGCCGCCGCACTCTCCGCAGATTTCGACGATCCCCTTCTTGATCGTCTTCGACATCGTCCTGCGCGACCAGTACGGCAACGCCCTCGGCGGGATCCGGTTGCCGGAGATCCAGGTGCCGACGGAGACCTATTCAGCGATCAACGTCGCGCTGGCGAACCCTCAGACCCTGCCCACGAATCCGCAGGATCTCTTCAACCTGGTGCAGGAGGTCCTCACCGGGCTGACGACCACGGGCAGTTTCGGCGACCCGGTCCTACGGCAGACGGGGCTGTGCCTGCTCTCGGGATACTTCTTGGACTTCAGCACGTCGACCCTCGACCGCCTGTACGCGAACCACGCCTCCTACGTGGCCCACTACACGGCGGCGGCGCAGGCGGCTCTGAATGCGGGCTTCTTGACCTCGGCGGACTACGAGGCTTCGATCGCCCGGGCGCAAGCGGCTCCGGTCCCGTAGGGCGCCCAGGGGGTTCGGTCGCCAGCGTGAGGTAGCGTCCCTGACGACTCTGCGTACCGGGGGTCGCAGGGTTAGCCGACTCTGGATGGCACACGCGTCTGCGTCGGAGTGGGGATCGAGGGCGGCGCCAGTAGCCACAGGTCCGCCCGGGACGGACGCGGAGCCTCTTCCCGGGGCATTTGCCCCACAAATCGGACAATCGGGTCAACCAGCGGGCGCTGCGCGTACGCGCGTGGGCGGCCTCGCCAGGGTCGCAGCAGAGAATCGCCCTCCCGAACGGCTAGCCAGGGAATTCTCGATTCAATCGGGGAGGGTTTGAGGCAGAAGCCTCCGCGCTGGCAGAACCTTCGGAAACCGGCTTCGCAGGCGCCTCAGTCCGCCCGATCCTTGCTCCCCGCCCCCACGCGAACATCGCTCGCCACCGGCAGGCTTGAGCCTGGGCTTGGGCTCACCACATAGCCGTCACGCGCGAGGATTGCGGGAATGCCGCGGTCGCCCACCACGTGTAAGACCCCCACCACGACGAAACGCGTGCCCGGAGTCTGGAGGATCGATTCTATGCGCCGCGTCCTCTCTTCATTGCGCTCGAATACGACCTTCTCGACCACCGGTTCAAACTCCGGGTGATCGGGATTCATGAGCATGAGACGAACCATCGCAGCTTCGTCGCCCCGCTCCCAGAGCGAGAGGATCGCAACATAGGACATTGTCGGTTCGAAGGGGCGTCCCAACAGGGTGAAACGTGGCACAGCCGGCGAGCAGGAGAGTGACGACGGACAGGTCCCACGCCGACGAGACTTATAGAGAGGGCGGTACACGCAACTCAGCGATCCTCCCACACAGGCGAGCGTCCCACCTGTCGGTCCGCTTCTCCCTCCGCTCCAGTTGATCGAGCCCAGAAACCAGAAACCCGGAACGCGCCTAGCACACAGCAAAACAGATCATACCAGAGGGATGCTCGCCGCTCGGTTCTGACACCACCCCGACGTTCGGCAAGTTCGATCACCCCGACACGCGAAGCGGCAGAAGAGGCCGTTCCGTTCGAAGAGGCGAGTCTTTGGAGAGGACACCGGCCTGATATACGTTTCGAGAGCCTCGGAGCGCAAGGGAGGGGCTTTGGGAGACTTCGACGTGGTGATTGTTGGAGCCGGCATCGGTGGAGGTGCGCTCGCCAGTGTTCTTGCGCGCAACGGTCTCGCTGTCCTCTTGCTCGAGAAGGAGACTGAGTACCGCGACAAGGTGCGAGGCGAGTGGCTCGCTCCGTGGGGTGTCGTCGAAGTGCAGCGGCTCGAGCTTTACGATCGGTTGCGCGAGGCGGGAGGGCACCATGTGACGTGGCACCGCAGCTATGAGGACGCGCGCGACGCCATAGCAAATCCACTGAATTCGATCGACCTGAGTGGCTTGATCCCCGACGTTCCGGGACCGCTGTGTCTCGGCCACCCACGCATGTGCCGGATTCTTTCGGAGACGGCCGCGGAATCCGGTGTGCGCGTGCTTCGGGGTATCAACAGGCTTCAAATCGGTCCGGTCGAGGGAGGTCGGCGGACGGTCGGCTTCGAACACGAGGGCGTGCGGAACACTGTCGCGGCTCGGCTCGTCGTGGGTGCGGACGGGCGCGCGTCGCAGGTGCGCCAGCAGGCAGGCATCGCGCTGCATCGTGACCCCACCCACCATCTCTTCGCTGGGCTGCTTGTCGAGGGTGCCGATGGCTGGCCGGCGGAGCGGCAGGTGATCGGCGTCGAGGGCGACACCCACTTCCTCGTCTTTCCGCAAGGTGGCGGCCGCGCGCGGCTCTACGTCGGCTATGCGCTCGACCAGCACAAGCGTCTCGCCGGGCCCGATGCTGCGGCTCGCTTCCTTCAGGAGTTCCGCCTGCACTGTCTACCAGAAAGCGAATCCCTCGTGAAGGCTCGGCCGGCGGGGCCCTGTCGCTCTTATGGGAATGAGGATAGCTGGACGAATTCGCCCGCCGCCCCCAACGTCGTCTTGATCGGCGACGCGGCTGGACACAACGACCCGATCATCGGCCAAGGCCTGTCGATCACCTTTCGCGACGTGCGGCTTGTCTCCGAAGTCCTTCTTGCTAGCGACGATTGGTCGCTCGAGGCGTTTTCGGGTTACGTCGAGGAGCGTCGTGAGCGCATGCAGCGCCTGCGTTTCTCCGCAATGATGACCTCCGAGCTCGAGAACGAGTTCGGGCCCGAGGCCGAACAACGCCGGGCGTGCGCGCGCGAGCACGCGCTCGAAGACCCGACGCTCCGCCTCTGGGCCTTCGCAGCTCTCATCGGTCCAGACGTGCTGCCTGCAGAGGCGTTTGGCCCGCGTGTGCGCGAACGCCTCTTTGCTGCGGCATGAGATACGAGACGGAACCTCAGCTGCGGGCTCTGAGTCGTCGCTCCGCACGACCCGCTCGACGGCTCCTCACACGTGTGCCGATTCGGCCTCGCGTCGCGTCGACTCCCGCGAACTGCGCCACCCGCTCTCCAGCCAGGCGAGGAAGCGGTGCACGGCGTTCACGGTGTGGATCGTCCGCACCGATGGAAAAATCTCGAACGCGTGCTGCGCGCCGGGCAACTCCGCGTAGGCTGCGCGCTCGCGGCTCTTCTCCCGCAGCGCGCGCACGAACTCGCGCGCCTCGGCCACCGGCACAAGCGTGTCCGACTCGCCGTGGATCACGAAGAAAGGCGGCGCCTCCGCGCCGACACACGTGATCGGCGAGGCCCGGTCGAACATTTCGGGGATCTCGTCGCGCCGGCCCTTCAACACGCGTCCCTCGAGGAACTCAATCATGCCCATGTGTCGGTGGGTCCCGTTGCGGTTCGCAAAGTCGTAGACGCCGTAGAAGGGCACGCAGCCCTGCACGCGGGTATTCGCGTGCTCGAACCCCGGTTGGTATTCGAGATCGTCCGGCGTAAGTGCGACCAGAGCGCTCAGGTGACCGCCCGCCGAGCCACCCGTTACCACGACGAACGACGGATCGCCGCCGTACTCGTGCACGTGCTCGCGAATCCACGCCAGCGCGCGCTTGCAGTCGATCAGGTGGTCCGGGAAGGTGGCCGCTGGCGAGAGCCGGTAGTTTGTCGTGACGCAGACCCAACCCGCAGACGCCATCTGGTTCATCAAAGGCAGCGCCTGCTCGTCCTTCGTGCCGATCGTCCATCCACCGCCGTGGATCTGGAAGAGCACCGGGCAGCCGGACGGCCGCGCGGCGTTGCGATAGATGTCCACCTCGAGATCCGTGCCACGCTCGCGCGCGAAGTGGATGTCTTTCACGATCTCGACGTCCTCACGCTTGATCGGGAAGGGCTTGCAGACGCGCCACCAGTCGATGCGGTGCGAGAGCTTCGCGCGGAGCGAGGGCTCGATCTGCTGGCGGTAGTCCGCGCCGAGGCCTTCGACCAGCGCGCGCTCGAGTACGCCTTCGGCTTCCTGCGCCTTGCGCTGCGCGGCGAGCAGGCCCGCCCACGACGCGAATGTGATCAGCAGTCCGAAGCGCCCGGGCCAGCCATGGAAGGCGCCAAACACGCCGAAAACCGCGGTGGCGATGGCTTGCCAGGCGACGTGATGGAGAGCCAGTTCCGTCGTCAGCCAGCCCGCCGCGAAGCTCACCACCGCGAAGCGCGGAGAGTTTGGGCTCGGGTGCAGCGCGTTCCAGGTGAACCACGCGCCCCACAGGCTCACGGCCAGGAAGAGCCAGGACATGGAACCTCCACGCTATTTGTCGATGACGGAGCTTTCGGACCCGTTCTTATGCGATCCTAGTCCAGCAACGGCCTTGAGTGGTGGAGAAAAATCGAACGGCTGGCTCACGGCCGCCACCGGGCTGAACGCGGTTCACGACTTCCAGGTGAAGAGCCTCTTCGTGGGCCCTTGAAACGCCCGCGCGCTTTGGGGTCGCAAGACCACCTGGGCGTGCGACTCGGTCGAAGCAGAGGGTGTTTTGGCCGTGCCGAGCCAGGTCCGCCCAAGCTTCAAAAGAGGTCCGCCTCATGGCAGAATGCCGGCGGAGGACGAGCTCATGGCCTACGTAGAGTGGTGGATGCGGGGGGTCGAATTCGCAAACTGCAATTGCGCCCTCGGTTGCCCCTGCCAGTTCAACTCGCTCCCGACTCATGGCAACTGCTGCGCGCACACCTTCGTACACGTCGAAGAGGGCCGCTTTGGCGACGTGTCCCTGGACGGCCTCAACTGGGGAATCCTGCTGTCCTGGCCGAGGGCGATCCATCTGGGCGAAGGCACGTCCATGGTGGTCATCGAGGAACGCGCGAACCCGGCGCAGCGCGCGGCGCTGGATGCGATCGCGCACGGACGCGAGACGGAGCCCGGCACGCTCGTGTGGCAGATTTTCAGCACGACGATGGCCCAGACGCTGCCGACGCTTTATAAACCGATCTCGCTCGCGATCGACGTCGACAACCGCACGGCGAGGGTGCGCGTGCCGGGTCTCCTCGAATCCGACGCTGCGCCGATTCCTGGAGGCGACGCCCCGCACCGCGTGCGGCTCGAGCTCCCGGCGGGTTTCGAGTTCAGGGTCGCCGAGTTTGCGCGCGGCACCACGCACGCCCAGAGCCCGCTGGAACTCTCCTTCGCCGATTCGCATGCGCACCTGGCGCGCGTGCACTGGAGCACGCGCGGCGTCGTGGCGTGACGGTACTCGAGCGGACGCTGCGCCGGGACCGGGCGCTCGTGGTGCTCGGGCTCGCCGCAGTGCTGGGGCCGGCCTGGCTCTACCTGGTCTGCGCGTCGCTCGACATGTATGGCGCGATGACCGGGCCGTCGGCGTGGATGATGCGCGCGACCTGGGACGCCCCGTTTGTCGCACTCGTCTGCGCCATGTGGGCGGTGATGATGGTGGGTATGATGCTGCCGTCCGCTGCGCCCGCGATTCTGATCTATGCGCGCGTCGCGCGCAGCGGGGAGTCGCCCGGACGGCCGGTGCTGCGCGCATATCTCTTCGCGGCCGGCTACCTCCTGGTGTGGATCGGATTCAGCCTCGCCGCGACCGTCCTCCAAGATCTGCTCGCCGCGCGCGCTCTTGTGACACCGATGATGGAGAGTGCAACACCGTACTTCGGGGCCGGGCTGCTCGTCCTGGCCGGCGCCTACCAGTGGAGCGGCTGGAAGCGTGCCTGCGTGCGCCACTGCCGTGGGCCGGTGATGTTCCTCGCCCACCACTGGCGGTCAGGCGTATACGGAGCCCTGCGCATGGGCGTGCAGCACGGCCTCTATTGCGTGGGCTGCTGTTGGGCGTTGATGCTGCTGCTCTTCGCCGGAGGCGTCATGAGCTTGAGCTGGATCGCTGGCCTCTCGCTCTTCGTGCTGTTTGAGAAGACGTCACCTTTTGGCGAGACGGGCGATCGAGTCGCGGGGGCGGTGATCCTCGCCGCCGCCGCCGGATTCGTCGTGCACGCCTTGCGGGCCGGGTAAGCTCATCCCCCCTGTACATCAGAGATCGTCGCTCAGCGATGCGGGCCAAGCAGGAGGCGCGTCCGCGATGCAGTGTGCTCGGGGCCATCAAATGACTTCAATGATTTCGAACCCGACTCGATTTACGGGAGAGACAAGACGAGAGCGCCGGGGAGAGGACCCGGGCTTCAGGCCCGGTCGGGGCCCGCCGCTCTTGAGATCACCATCAGTGCTCGAGGCCATGACGACGCGAACGGCGCGTGCTCTACTACGAAGTCATGAAGAGCCTGGTCCTCACCACGCTGATCCTCGTTGCATCCATCGCAAGCGCGGAACCACTCGCGGTGGGCAGCACGCTGCCACGCACGGAGCTGCCCGATCAGCATGGCGAGGTGCGGGTGATCGATGACTCTGTGCGCGTGGTCGTCTTCAGTCGCGACATGGATGCCGGCAAGGTTGTGAGGGCCGCCGTCGAGAAGGCGGGCCCGGACCTGTTCGATCGCAACGGCGCGGTGTACGTCGTCAACATAACGGGGATGCCCACGATCATCCGCTCGCTCTTCGCGCTGCCCGCGATGCGCCGCCGCCCCTACAGGATGCTCGTCGACGTGGAAGGTGCGAAGACGGCAGACTTCCCCGGGGGTGCGACCTACCCGACTGTGATGGTGCTCGACAAGCGGAAGGTTACGAGCTTGTCGTACCCGGCGAGCGCCGATGCGCTGATCGCGTTGCTCGAGTCACGCGCGCAATAGAGAAGGGCCGCTCTTGCCTTGCTCGCGACCCCTATCGGCGCCGCCTGCGGCGAATCCAAGGAGCTGATCGAGGCCGCTGGAGAAAAGGCCGAGCATCGGCCCGGAGGCGCCCGCCGATTTCGGCCACGTTGCGGCAGTATTGAACGGGTCGTGGGTGTAGGGCAGAACGCTCTCGCTCGCCAGCGGGCGCGAAGCTCGCACCTCTATCTCCACTTCCTGGTCCGATCTTATGCCACAGATTGTCCACGAATCTCCTCTCGCAGCGTCGAAAAGAGCTACGAATACAGTTACGCTATCGCCGGTTTGAACCTTGAATGAACTATGATGTCACTGATGGTCATTGATCCCCTGATTGCCACTGGCGTTGTGATCGCGACCGCCGCAACAGACGCCGTCTACGTGATGTTCACGTCCGCAGTTGTGGCGCGCAAGCGAGTACCCGCAGCGACCTGGAGTAGCGTCTGGTATCTGCTCTCCTCGTTCGCCGTGATTAGTTACACGAACAACTGGATCTATGTCTGCTTCGCGGCACTAGGCTCCTGGCTCGGAGCGTTCGCTTCCATCACGTTCTTGCACCGACCCCCCGGAGTCCGTCCAGTCGGCTCCCCACCCGCGTGAGCTACGCCTGAAGTCCACGCGCTTCCTCGAACGTTTTCGGAGGGCGTAGGGGGACTCCAGCGGGCCTGCAGCTCATCCCGAGCACCAACTCAGGGTGGAAGGGTCGCCGTGCGCGACTTCACGGGGCGGTTGGCCCGCCGCGCGCGTCCACGTCCGTACCTTCTGAACGGATGATCGTACGACCCGCGTGTGCAGTCGGCGAGGCGCAGCCCGCTCGCCCCTCCCTTTTGGGTCCGGCGGAGCCTTGCCCACCTCGATCGTGCGGTTAAACCTTGCGGTCGGGCGCCAGCCGGCCGCCAGTGCCGAGGTGGCCCTTGCCGGGAACAAAGTTCACCTCGACGCGGATTCCGTCCGGGTCCTCGAAGAGTACCGAGTAGTAGCCTGGAGCGAAATTCGGCTCCTCCTCAGGCGGGTGGATGATCGTCGCGCCAAACTCGCTCACGAGGAATCGGTAGATCGTGTCAACGTCCTCACGATGCCGCGCACGGAAGCAGAAGTGATGAAGGCCGGCGCGGTTCTGGTCGAACGAGACCCCTCGGTTCTCCTTCGGGGCGCCGCGAACGAGGATGCCCGTGCGACTCCCGATGCAATAGACGATCTCCTCGCCCTTGATCAGCGTCTTCATCTCGAGGAAGTGACAAAGCTTCTCCCAGAACGGAATGCAGCGCCCCGGATTGTTCACGGTGAGCTGGACGTGGGCGATGCCATTTACTTCCACGGTCATGGTGTACTCCACAGATCTTTGCGATCAGCTGAGATCGAAGGGGGCGGAGAGCCGCTTTGGAGCAGTCATCCGGAAAGCCTCGTGCACGAGATCCGTTATCACCGACCAGTCGACATCGGCATGGAGGCGCACGCCGATCCACCCCTTGTGGCCCACATAGGGGGGCACGAAGTATCTCTTTGGGTCGGAAGCTACGAGGGCCTCCTGTGCTCCCGGGAGGGCTTTGATCCACACCTCCAAGGGGCCTGGGTGGGACTCCCCGTTACACATGGCGAACATCTTTCCGCGCACGCGGAAGGTCGGCTCTCCCCACGCGGTCTTCTCAGTCGCTTCGGGAAGTGCGAGGCAAATTCTTCGGAGCTGCTTTAGCAGATCGCGGATCCTCGGCATGCGCGGCCTCTACCCGACTTGCACCTGAGATTGCCGGGTTTTCGATGGTCGATCCACCACAGCCGCAGGCAAAGGGCAGCGCATCCTCTCGGGATCCAACCCACGGAAGGGAGGCGGCGGTGCTGTCCAGGGAGAGAGCGCGCAACCGAGGAAGCTGAGCGAGAGCGGCCCCCGCAGATCGGTACGACGGCCCCGGGCTCCTGCCCGGGGTCCTGGTCCCACGTTCCGGCGGCTGGTGTCCATTTCCTTTCCTTCTTCGCGCCTGCGACACTTCCCTCGCGGAATCGGTGGAAGAAGGTCACACCTCCGACGGCACGTCGAAGTACTCTTGGTAACGCTGCGCGCGTTCCCGCATCGGCCCCGCGTCCAGGCCGGTATCTTCGAACGAGTAGCGGTGCCCGCCGTGCTTCTCCTGGGGGTTCTCCGCAAGAAAGGTGCGCATGCGTGTTTCGGCCTCCCGCGTCAGCTCTAGACCAAGCCTCGCGTAGATCTCTCGGATGCATGCGAACGGGTCAGCTACGAATGCATGAAAGTGGACGTCGACCACACGCTTGGCCGGGACCGTGCCGTTCACGCGTGCCGCCACAGAACGGTCGAGCCCCTCGAGCAGGTAGTCGGCGAACTCAGCGCCGCCGTCGGCGATCGATGAGGCGTTACTCGCCAGCCGACGGAGCGTTGCCAGTAGCGACGCCAGAGAGGCGATGATCCGCAAGGGATCGCGATGCGTCTGCACCAGGAGGGCGTTCGGGTACTCGGTGAGCAACTCTCCCAAGCACCAGAGGTGTCCAGGAGATTTCAACACCCAACGCTCGCCCTTGTGACGCGATTGAAGGACTTCAAGAAATCGCCGGTGCCAGCGATAAGCGGACGCCATGTCGGCCTCGTATAGGAGCCACCGGGCATAGGACGGGATCCGATACTGCGTGGGAAAGATCATGCTCCGAAAATCACCGGCGGTGATGCGCACGCACTCTTGCGCAAGTCGAGCGCCCATTGGGTGCATCGTCTTGAAGCCAGGGATCACCAAATCTATCATATCGAGTTGTGCCTGAACCTCGGCGATGCGCGGGTCGGAGTCGTAGGACTCTGTCGCGGGAGGTGGGAGCGGGCGGTCGACTTCCCAGGTGCGTGGCACGCGGTGCGCAGGGTCTTGCGCCAACAGATCGTGCAAGATTGTCGTACCGGTGCGCCCCTGACCCACAATCACAAGCGGTGGTGTCACATCAACCGCG
>DAIOWK010000109.1:0-10416 GCA_036758525.1 Myxococcota bacterium | reverse complement strand
CCGTGAACCGGCCGCGCAGCGCGAATCCTTCGGCTTCGAGTACCCCGAGAGCGATTTCGACATCCCCGGGCGCGAGTCGGGTGCACCGCGCAAGCGCGTCGACCGTGGTCGGACCCATCGCGGAGAGGTGACCACGCACGGCGAGGGCGGCGGCGCTGGTAGAGTCGGGGGCGGGGCGCAAGGCCAGCGCGGACGGGGTGCACACGTCGGGCGCAATCCGCCCGTTCGGGAAGAGCACCTCCACTTCGCGACGCCGCTCCGCCGCGAACCAGCGCGCGCCAGCAGAGGGATCGAGGGTCGCGGCCCGGTCGGTTCGTTCCAGCTCGTCGTACCAACCCGACCAGGCTGGCTCGGGCTCCGCCACCACGAGATGAAGCAAGAGGTCGTGAAGCTCGTCCGCGTCGCGCGGATCGGGTCGCGCCTCCTCGCGCACTGCGGCCACGGCTTCGGGGTCGAGGCGCCCGAGCTCGCGGGCGTGCTCGGGGAGGCCACGGCGGATCACGACTGCCCGCGTGCGACGCTCCTCGAGCGGCGCATCGTCGAGAAAGGTGTAGGGGCGGCCATTCAGGATCTCGTGGGCGAGCACGGAGGGCTCCGGCGACTCGCGCAAATGCAGGTGGACCTCTCCTTCCTCGATCGCGGTCAGGAGCGCCACGAGGCCTTCCGCGTCGGCGTGCTCATGCAGGCAATCCGTCATGGTCTGGCGCGCGAGGATGTGGTCGGGGACTTCGATCGGTCCCGTCGCGTTCTCCTGACATTGCGCGAGCGCGGGGAAGACCGCGGCCAAGAGGTCGTCCGCCTCCATGCGCTGGATCGGCGGAGGCACCCGCTTGCCCTTGCGTTGGCGCAACACCACGAGCGCACGCCCGAGATTCCAGCGCCAGCGTACCGCGAAGGCAGGAGCCAGCAGCACGGCTTGCGCCAGGGTGTCGCGCGCCGTGTCCGCCCGCAGGAAGCCCGCGACTGCGTCGAGAGGGAAGCTTTGCTGCGCGCCCAAGGAGAGCACGATCGCGTCATCGCTTGCCGCCGCCTGGAGCTCGAAGTCGAAGCTGCGGCAGAAGCGCTTGCGCAGCGCGAGCCCAAGGGCGCGGTTCACGCGCGCGCCGAAGGGCGCGTGGATCACGAGCTGCATTCCGCCCGCCTCGTCAAAGAAGCGTTCGAAAATCACGTCCCGCTGGGTCGGTAGGACGCCCAGCGCATCGCGTGCGGCGGCGAGGTATCGCACGACCTGCTCGGCCCCTCCGACGTCGAGACCGCACTCACCCTCGAGCCAACCCTGCGCCGCTTCGAGCTCGGAACGCGAAAGAAAGTCCGCGATCGCGGCGCGCAGATCCGATACCTCGGCGGAGAGCTCGGCGGTTCGTGCCGGCGCCTCTCCGAGCCAGAACGGAACCGAGGGCGGAGCACCGCCCGCATCGGTGACACGGACGGTACCCTGCTCCACCCGGCGGATGCGCCAGGAAGTGCTTCCAAGCAGGAAGATGTCGCCGGATTGGCTCTCGATCGCCCAATCTTCGTTCACCGTGCCGATGAAGGTGTCGTCGGGGTCCAGCACCACGCGGTAGTCGGCGGTCTCGGGAATCGCCCCGCCTGAGGTCAGGGCTGCGATGCGTGCACCACGACGCCCACGCAGCACGCTGTTCACGCGATCGCGGTGGACATGGGCGCCGCGGGTACCCCGGCCAGTTTGTATACCTTCCGAGACGAGCTCGAGCGCCGCGTCGAAGTCTGCGCGAGAGAGCGTGGCCATGGGGGCCGCACGACGCATGAGAGAGTAGAGCTCATCTTCCTGCCAACTCTCGGCAGCGCAGGCCGCGACGATCTGCTGCGCCAGCACGTCGAGCGAGAGCGCCGGCGGAATCACCCGGTCGAGCCGCCCAGCTCGCACCCCGCGCAGCGCCGCCGCGCACTCCACGAGCTCATCGCGGGTGGTCGGGTACAGACGCCCTTTGGGCGTGCGCCCTGTGGCATGACCGGAACGACCCACGCGCTGAACGAGCGTGGCGAGGCTGCGAGGAGATCCGATCTGACACACGAGCTCGACGGGTCCGACATCGATTCCGAGCTCGAGGGAGGCCGTGGCCACGAGAGCCCGCAGGTCCCCGGCCCGCAGTCGCTCTTCGACCCGCAGCCGGCGCTCCTTGGAAAGGCTCCCATGATGCGCGGCGACACGGTCCTCCCCCAGCCTTTCGGCAAGGCGATGGGCGAGTCGCTCGGCCAAGCGGCGGGTGTTCACGAACACCAGCGTGGTCTGATGATGCTCGACCTGGCCGGCGATGTGGTCGAGGATCTCGTCCCACTGCTCGTGCGAGGCCACCGGACCGAGCTCGCTGCCCGGCACCTCGATCTTTAGGTCGAGGACACGGCGACGGCCAAGATCGACGATGGTGCAGCGCGGACTGCCATCGGGTGTCGAGCGGTCCGAGCCTGCGCCCACGAGGAGCCGTGCGGTGTGCTCGATCGGATGCTGCGTCGCGGACAGCCCGATGCGCTGCGGCGGCCGCTCACAGAGCGCCGCAAGCCGTTCAATCGTGAGCGCGAGGTGGACGCCGCGCTTTTGGCCGGCCAAGGCGTGGATTTCGTCGACAATCAGCGTGCGCACGGTCCGCAGCCGCTCCCGGCTCCGCTCGGAGGTCACGAGCAAATACAAGGACTCGGGAGTCGTAACCACGATCTGGGGCGGCCGGCGGATCATGGCGGCACGCTGGGCGGGCGTGGTGTCGCCGCTGCGCAGCGCGACGCGAAGCGAGGGCAAAGAGAGCCCGAGCTCGTGGGCCACGGCGCGGATCTCGGCGAGCGGCGTCTCCAGGTTCTTGCTGACATCCGCGGCGAGCGCTTTGAGGGGGGAGACGTAAACCACGGCGGTCTCGTCGGGGAGCTCGCCGCCAGCGGCTTCGGCGGCGCGCAGGAGCCGGTCGATGCAGACGAGAAATGCCGCGAGCGTCTTTCCAGAGCCCGTCGGTGCTGCGATCAGTACGTCCTCGCCGCCCTGAATCGCCGGCCAGCCCGCAGCTTGAGGCTCCGTCGGCCCCGCGGCGAAGCGCCGCAGGAACCAGCTGCGCACGGCGGGATGGAATGCAGCCAGAGCGTCCATGGGAGAGTACGCAGGGTAGCAAAGGGGCTTGCCGGGCTGGCGGCGGGCTGCGCGCCCTCCTGACACGCGGCGTCAGCTTGGGGGACGCGGGCCCGGGCTCCAGCTCCGGATCCCCGTGATCCGCACCCGGATCAGCGTCGGGACACCTTGGAACAGGGGCGTCGTCGCGTATTGCGGGTACTTGCTGCGCAAACGTGCCGTGGCGGGGCCGACTTCGGGATGGCGTTCGGGGTCGCCGGTTGTCACAACGCACGCGCTGCCGTCCACGCGGATCCACCACAGCCGCTGCCAGTCGTCGTCGTAGTGGTCGAGGAGCACGCTCACGCGTGACGTGTCTCGGACATGCGTCACCCGGGCAGGCGTGCGCGGGCTCTTGGGCTTGCCATCAATCGGCGACCAAAGGTGCGGGCCCACGCGTGCGAAGACGATCGGAACAATGTGCGGCGTGCGGTCGGGGCCGAGCGTCGCGAGACGCGCCACGGGCCAGCTGTCGAGGAGCCGATCAAGGGTTGCGTCCGCAAGCCGCATCGCGCTGCTAGCATACGCCTGATGGCCGAGCTTCGAATCGCGTCGCTGCTTCCCAGCACGACCGAGATCGCGTGCGCCCTGGGCTTCCTCCCGAACCTGGTCGGTCGCTCCCATGAGTGTGATTTCCCTGCCGAAGTCAAAGGCCTTCCCGTCTGCACGGCGCCCAAGCGCTCTCTCGACGGGTCCTCTCGGGAGATCGACCGGCGTGTGCGCTCCCTCGTGGCCGAAGGCCTTTCCGTCTATCGCGTCGACGCCGAGCTCCTGCGCGAGCTGTCGCCCGACGTCATCCTCACCCAGTCACAATGCGAGGTCTGTGCAGCGAGCTTCGAGGACGTCGAGGCTGCAGTCTGTGGCTGGCTCCGCGCTCTGCCGCGGATCGTGAGCCTTGCTCCGGCAACGCTTGCCGACGTGATCGGCGATCTGCAGCGCGTGGCGGACGCCCTTGGCGCACCCCAGCGCGGAGACGAACTTCGGTGCACGCTCGAAAGGCGGATGGCAGGCATCGGGGAGAAAAGTGCGGGCGCTAAACGGCCCACCGTGGCTTGCGTCGAGTGGACCGACCCGCTCATGACCGCGGGCAACTGGATGCCGGAGCTGGTGGCACGAGCGGGAGGAGAGAATCTCTTCGGTGAAGCGGGAAAACACTCTCCCGTCTTGGATTGGGAGGAGCTGCGGCGGGCGGATCCAGAGGTGATCGTCGCGCTCCCCTGCGGCTTCGATCTGGTCCGCACGCGGCGCGAGATGGAGCCCCTGGTTGCGCGTACCGGCTGGCGGGAGCTGCGGGCCGTGCGCGCGGGGCGCGTCTATCTGACGGATGGCAACGCCTATTTCAACCGTCCCGGCCCACGCATCGCTGAGTCCCTCGAGGTCTTAGCGGAGATCCTGCACCCCGAACTCTTCGGGTTCGGGCACGCCGGGCGTGCCTTCGAACGCTGGGTCTAGTCTCGATCCCCCTGCTTCCCGAGGACTCGCGTGGGGTGATTCCGCCGGGACTCCGGGAGGCGACGGCGAGGCGGATTCGGGCTTGAACCCGCGCATCTCAGATTGAAGCCGTTTTCGAAGCTACGCCCTCTGCTGCCGCCTCCATCATGACCCCGCTGTAAGAAGCGCGAGGCAAACGACAGAGCCAGCTCTAAGCGCGGTGCCCTTCACTGGGGTCGCTCCCGATCCGCCCCGACCGTCGCTCCGAAGCGATGGGCTACGTTCGCCCGGACTCGATCGGGAGGGGACGTGGTCCCGCGCCGGATTCTTTGCCTTGCGTCCTGCGTTGCGCTGGCGGCCCTCTTGGACTGCCAAGAGGGAGGGCGGCGCTACGAAGGGCGCGGCATCGTGCGCGAGGTCGAGCCCGTGCTGCGGCAGCTCGTGATCGAGCACGAAGACATTCCCGGCCTGATGCCGGCGATGACCATGAATTTCGATGTGGCCGACCCCAAGCTTCTAGCCGAAGCGAAGCCTGGCGAGGCCGTCGACTTCGAAGTCTCGTTCGACGGGCGGAGCTACCGCATTACCCGGCTCCGCCCCCGGGCGGGTACGCCGACCACCACCTCGGGGAGAGGGTCGCGGCTCGCGGAGGTTGCGGCGGGAGGCGATCCCGCCCCAGAGTTTCAGCTCTTGAACCAGGACGAGCACGCGGTCTCGCTCGCCTCTTTGCGCGGCTTCTTCGTCGTCCTTGACTTTGTGTACACCGACTGTCCGGGCCCTTGCCCCATCCTCACAAGCTCTCACGTCACGCTCCAGCGCTCTCTCCCACCCGAACTGCGTGCGCGTACGCGCTTCGTCTCGATCTCGCTCGATCCGGAGAAAGACACGCCGCAGGTGCTCCGCCACTACGCCGCGGCCCACGGCGCCGATTTCGCGACGTGGTCGTTCCTCACCGGGCCGCCGGCTCAGGTCGCGGACGTGGTGGCACGCTATGGTGTAGGAACGGTTCGCCAGTCCGACGGAAAGATCGACCACCTGGTGATTACCTTCCTGATCGACGCCGACGGCCAAATCACCCAGCGCTATATCGGTCTCGAGCACCCCCCCGAGGAGATCGCAGGTGACCTTGCGAAACTGCTGCAAGCGTCGACCGAGCAGAGTGCGCGCGCGCAATGAGGGCGCCCGATGTCATTGTGGTGGGCGGGGGCGTCGTGGGCGCTTCTGTCGTCTTCCATCTCGCGCGGGAGGGGATGTCGGTTGCACTTCTCGAGCGCGAGGGCCTCGCGGCGGGGGCCTCGGGTGCCGCAGCGGGCATGCTGGCTCCGATCGGTGAGGCTCCCGCACCAGGGCCCCTGCTGCGCCTCGGTCTTCAGGCGCTGCGCGGCTTTGAAGCGCTGTGCGCCGAGCTGCGCGAGCGCTCGGGAATCGACCCGCAATACGTGCCATCGGGCGCGCTACGCATTGCGCTGAGCGACGACGAGGCGCAGGCATTCCGGGCTCGCGCTCAGGCCGTGGCGGAGGATCCCGAGCTTGGAGTCGAGCTCGAATGGCTCGATCCCGCGGCCGCCCGCGCCCTGGAGCCGGCTCTTTCCTTCGCGACACGCGGCGCAATCTGGTCGCCGCGGGAAGGACATGTCCTCTCGCCGCTGCTCACCCGTGCCTACGCCGCGGGAGCCGCGGCCATGGGCGCACGCATCGAGACTGGGGTACCGGTCGAGGGGCTCGTGTGCGAAGGCGACGCGGTGGAGGGCGTCCGAACGTCGACGGGACCCCGCCCGGCGGGCGCGGTGGTGCTGTGCGCGGGCCCGTGGACACCGGCTTGTATCGGCTGGCTTCCCGCGGCCCGGCCCGATCTCCTGCCGGTGGTCCCGGTGCGCGGCCAGATCGTCGCCCTCGAGGCACGACGTCCTGGACCCGGAATCATTGTCTCCGGAAGCCGCGCCCACCTTGTCCCCAAGCGCGATGGAACACTGATCGTGGGGGCGACCGAGGAGCACGTCGGCTTCGACTGCCGTGTCACGGCGGGGGGGGTGCGAACCCTGCTCGACGCCGCCCCGAGCCTGGTTCCCGAACTCGCCGGTGCGAGCTTCCGGGGCGCCTCGGCGGGTCTCCGCCCCGGCAGTCCAGATGGCCTCCCCGCCCTCGGCGCGTGGCCAGGCGCGCGGGGTCTCTTCGTTGCGGCCGGCCACCACCGCAACGGGGTCCTGCTCTCCGCCCTGACCGGCCGCTTTGTGGCGGACTTGGTGCGCGGTAAGGCGCTTCCCGACGAGGCCCGGGCACTCGCGCTCGAGCGCTTCGCAGGCCCGCCCTCGGAGCGCTAGCCCATCGGGTAGAGAATCTCCCGTGCGATCCGCTCGCAGGCGGCAAGGACATCCGGGGACAGCTTCACCTCTGCGGCGCCCAGCGTTTCCTTAAGCTGGTCGGGATGGGTCGCGCCAATCAGAGTCGACCCCACATAGTCCCGCGAGAGCGTAAACGTCGTCGCCAACGTCGCGAGGGGAAGGCCCGCCTCTCGCGCGACCTCGGAGAACCGCCCCGTCGCCTCGAGCGTGCGTGGATTCACAAAACGATCGGTCATGGTTCGCGTCCTCGCGTCGCCATCCCGATAGCGGGTGAAGCGGGCTCCCTGGGGAAAGACGCCGCCTTGGTACTTGCCCGAGAGCACGCCGCCCGCGATCGGGCTGTAGGGCAGTAGGCTCACGCTCTCCCGACGACACACGGTCGCAAGTTCGTCGTCGAAGCGGCGGTTTAAGAGACTGAAGTTGTTCTGGATCGTCTCGTAGCGCACGCTGCCATGGAGCTCGGCCTTCCACAGACTCTTGGTAAGTCCGTAGGCGGTCTCATTGCTGCATCCGACGGCGCGCACCTTGCCCGCACGCACCACCGCATCGAGGCCCTCGAGGGTCTCGTCGATCGGCAGGTCGGGATCGGGCCAGTGAGTCTGGTAGAGGTCGACGTAGTCGGTGCGCAGGCGCGAGAGGCTCGAATCGACGGCGCGCTGAATCGAAAAGCGATCGAGCCCGGTGTGCCCCGCCCGCACGGGCGCGCGGAACCAGCCGCCGCTCGGACCCGCAATCTTGGTCGCCACGACCAGCGCATCACGCCGCTTGTTCGCGAGCCACTTGCCGACGATCTCCTCCGAGACCCCAGCCCACTTTGGGTCGGGCGGAACCGGATAGACCTCGGCCACGTCCAGGAAATCAACCCCGGCCTCGAAGGCCCGATCCATGATGTCGAAGCTCGTGGCTTCGTCCGCCATGCTTCCGAAGGTCATCGTGCCAAGTCCAATCTCTGAGACGATCAGGCCAGACCGGCCGAGCCGTCGTCGCTTCATGGTGTCCTCTGCTTAGGCTTTCGCACTCGGACGCGATGACACGGCATCGTACCAGCGCTGGAGATTCTTCTGGTCGGGCTGGATACGGATGTCAGACACGCGGCCAAAGTCAATGGCGGTAAGTGCTGTGATATCCGCAATCGTGTAGTGCGGGCCGGCGATGAACGGCCGTGCCACAAGCTCCTTGTCCAGCCATTCGAGTCGCGTCTGCGCCATGCTGCGGCAGATCTCGCCATACTCCGGCACCTGATGGATCCGGCCCTTGAAGAACGCATGTGTGTTCTGAAAGCAGCTGGTGATGTAACGGAAGAGTTCGAGCTCCATCCGACGCTGCCACATCTCGGTCAGCGCGCGCTCCTTGGGTGTGGTCCCAAAAAGGACGGGGTGGGGCTGCACCTCGTCGACGTAACGACAGATCGCGACCGACTCCGCGATCATCGTACCGTCGTCGAGCTCAAGCACGGGAAGACCGCCAAGGGGGTTTTTCGCGAGGAAGGCAGGTTGTCGGTTTTCGCCCTTGGCGATGTCGACCTGCACGACGGTCGCCATCGTGAAGCCTTTTTCCGCGAGAAAGATGCGGACGCGGCGGGGGTTTGGAGCGAGCGCGCTGTCGTAGAGTTTCACGGGGGGCCTCCTTGGATGGGACCCCATCTTACCGGGACTGAGCGGATCACGCGCGTTCCCTGAGGATTGCGGCAAGCTGCTTCGCTTTCTGGGTTGGATCAGGGGGCCAGATCACGCTCGCAGCAATCGCAGCGACGATGCTCGCACTGAGCGGGATCAGGGGGCCGCATCGGCGACGCTCCCCCTCCGCCGGTTCGAGACGCCACCGGCAGCCCAGCTCCGGCGCTCGTTCGTGCTCGGCTGACCGGCTCTTCTGCGGCTTCGACGCGCTGCTCGCGCAGCTTCAGCCGCGTCGTCTAGCGCCGGCGGGCTAGAAGCCGTCCCACGTGAAGTATCGGATCGCCGCCTCGGCTGCGACCTTGACGAGTTTGTTGAAGGCCACCTGCCACGGATCCACGCCGTCGTAGCAGTGTTCGTTCCATTGGCCCTCAAGCTGGGAGATGTGAGCCTGGGTACCCGCCGTCCAAAGCGCGTCATTGCGCTGTTCAGCCATCGCCTTCACGTCTTCGAAGTGGATGATCTGCTTAGCGATCCGTTTGCACTCCGCCACGTGCACATGGCCGTTGCGGTCCGCCGTCATCGCTGTTCCGTTCACGGAGGGCGTGTTTACGCTCGGGATAGGGGTCGCGGCGGCTGCGACAAGGGGAAGCGCGATCGTGATCCCGATCACCAAAATCGCGAGAGTACGCATGCAGATGCTCCTCGACGGGGGTCACCTGCCTATCGGCTGGACACAGCTGAGGGTGTAGAGCCTACAGGGCGACCCTGCGGCTTAGGCGAGCTCTCGCAGCGTAGTGAGGGCAAAAACCAACAGTGTCCCGTGCTCATCGAAGAACCGCGTCTGCACAAGGCAAGTCCGACCGCGCCGGTGCACGACCTCGCTCTCGATGCGGAAGCGATCGGAGACGACGGGCTCGAAGTAGTCCGTACGCATGTTGACGGTGACCAGGGGATGGCGAGGGCTGCCTCGTGCTCGCCCGGCCCGGAAGGTATGCAGCGCGACCAGGTCGACATACACGGGCGTGAAGCCGCCGAACAGGGAGCCGCGGAAGTTGCGGAGCTTGGCGGGGAGAGCGCAGTCGAGCAGCAGATAACCGTTGCGCTCCTCAAGCACCCGCCACTCATGGGCGTCGAGGAGGTCGCCGATCGGGTGCCCCCGGCCGATCAGGCGTCCGGGCTCAGGATCACGCCAGGGCGCATCCGCCGGGAAACCCGCCGACTCCGCGGGCGTTTGTCCGCCCTTTTCGCGCGCGCTCACTCCGCTGGTTCCGCCCTACACGCGTTCGGCGATGGCGTGCGCGGTGCGGTGAGCGAGCGCCATGCAGGTAAGCATCGGGTTCACGGAGGGGCTCTGGGGAAACACGCTGGTGTCGGCGATCCAGAGGTTCTCAAGATCGTGGCACCTCCCGTACTCGTCCACCACGCCCCGGCGCGGGTCTCCATGCATGCGGGCGGTGCTGAATACATGATTCCCACCGCACACCACGTCCTTCGGGCGAAGCCCTTTCGAGCGCAGGGGGTCGGCCTCGCGGAGGGAGTGGAATTCGTCCGCCATCCCATGCACCCCCGGGAGAATCTTGCGGGCACCGGCCGCGAAGAAGATCTCCGCCAGCACCCAAAGGGCACGCTGGAGGATCGGCAAGTCGCGTTCATCGAGCCGCCAGACCAGCGCGGGATCGAGCGTGCCGCGGCGCACTCGCACGGTGCCGAGCGACGAGTGGCAACTCGAAATGGCATCCCAGGTCGCGGAGTACGGGATCTCGGCCAAGCGGCCCTTTAGAGCATGACCAAATCCCGGTGTGCGCACCGCCAGCACGCCCGGCGGCGCCCAGAGCGTCTCGAGCTTGAAGCCCTCACGCAGGAAGTGAAGCGACTGGTAGCCCTGGGTCGCGCCGAACTGCGGATCGGTGCGCTC